>USEQ01000218.1 GCA_900553655.1 uncultured Slackia sp.
TTGACTTTTCCGATGGCAATGCGGCGTTTTGCGGCATGAAGGAGCCAGGGAGGGCGGCATTGCCCGCAAGGGGCATAAGCCGCGTACAAGACACTATCATCGAAAGAACGAACATGGCAAACACCACGGCCAATTATGGCAACGACAGCATTCGTCAGCTGAAGGATGAAGAGCGCGTTCGTCTGCGCCCTGCAGTCATCTTCGGCTCTGACGGCTTGGATGGCTGCGCGCACGCCGCCTTCGAAATTCTGTCCAATTCCGTCGACGAAGCCCGCCAGGGACACGGTAATCTCATCACGCTTACCGCTTTCGCCGATGGCTCCATCCAGGTGGAAGACAACGGCCGCGGCTGCCCTCTGGATTGGAACCCCACTGAAAAACGCTTTAACTGGGAGCTCGTTTTCTGCGAGCTGTATGCAGGCGGCAAATACAACAACAACCAGGGTGGCGATTACGATTTTTCATTGGGAACCAACGGCCTTGGCTCCTGCGCCACGCAGTACGCGTCCGAATACATGGACGTCACCGTCTGGCGCGATGGAAACAAATATTCGCTTCACTTCAAGAAGGGCAAGGTGGTCGGCGCCAAGAAAAAGGCGCTGCAGATCGAGCCTGCCGACGAAAACCGAACCGGCACCACCATCAAGTGGCGTCCCGACCTTGAGGTCTTCACTTCCATTGATATTCCTGCCGACTGGTATCGCGAAACCATGCGTCGCCAGGCTGTTGTTAACGCCAACGTCACTTTTCGTTTGCGTCTCGAAGGCCCCGATGGATTTACCGAAGAGGATTTCTGCTATCCCAGGGGCATCGAGGACTATGTTCTAGAGAAGGTTGGCTCGGAGTACCTGACCGAACCTTTCTTCATCCAAGCCGACCGTCGTGGCCGCGATCGAGAGGATTTGCCCGATTACAACGTCAAAATCACCGCATGCCTGTGCTTCTCGCGTACGTTTCAGATGCAGGAGTACTACCACAACTCCTCGTGGCTCGAAAACGGCGGCTCTCCCGAGAAAGCCGCTCGCAGCGCGCTCACCAGCGCCCTTGACGCCTATATCAAGTCGCAGGACAAGTACACCAAGAACGAGACCGCCATCAAATGGCAAGACGTGCAGGATTGCTTGGTTCTGGTGACCAACTGCTTTTCCACGCAGACCTCCTACGAGAACCAGACCAAGAAGGCTATCAACAACCGTTTCATTCAGCAGGCCATGACGGCATTTTTCAAAGAGCGCCTTACGACCTACCTGATTGAGAACAAGGAAGCCGCGGGCAAGATTGTCGAGCAGGCGCTCATCAACAAGCGCTCGCGCGAGAACGCGGAGAAAACCCGTCAGAGTATCAAGACCAACCTGCAGCAGAAGACCGATATGGCCAATCGCGTGCAGAAGTTCATCGACTGCCGTTCGAAGGATAAAAGCCGTCGCGAGGTCTATATTGTAGAGGGTGATTCGGCGGCGGGCGCTATCCGTACGTCTCGCGATGCCGAGTTCCAGGGCGTCATGCCCGTTCGAGGCAAGATTCTCAACTGCCTCAAGGAGGACTATCCACGCATCTTCAAGTCCGACATCATTATGGACCTGCTGCGCGTTTTAGGCTGCGGCGTCGAAGTTAAAGACAGGCGCATGAAGAATCTGGGTACCTTCGATTTGAATAACCTGAACTGGAGCAAGGTCATCATCTGTACCGACGCCGACGTGGATGGCTACCATATTCGCACGCTCATTCTCACCATGCTCTATAGGCTTGTGCCCACGCTTATAGACGAAGGCTTCGTCTATATCGCCGAGTCTCCGCTGTATGAAATCAATTGCAAGGAGAAAACCTACTTCGCTTATACGGAGCTCGAGAAAAATAACATTCTGAAAGAGATCGGCGATCAGAAGTGTTCGATCAACCGTTCGAAGGGTCTTGGTGAAAACGATCCCGACATGATGTGGCTCACCACCATGAATCCTGAAACGCGTCGCTTGATTAAGGTCGAGCCGGAGGATGTGGCCACCATGGAGAGCATGTTCAACCTGCTGCTCGGCAACGACGACGAAGGCCGCAAGAGGCATATCGCCGAGCATGGCAAGGAATATCTCGACCAGCTCGACTTGCAATAACGACGTATAAGGGCGTTTGAACCGTTATCCGGTTCGAACGATGAACTTATCAACGCATCAAGGGGAAATCGTGGCAAAGAAAACCAAAATCGCACCGAAGAAAAAACACGTGGACAATCCCAATGTGATCGGCCTGCACTCCGAAGTGACGGAGCAGCCCATCACGCGGACGCTCGAGTCGAACTATATGCCCTACGCCATGAGCACCAATGTGTCGCGCGCGTTCCCGGAGATCGATGGTTTTAAGCCTTCGCACCGAAAGCTGCTCTACACCATGTATAAAATGGGCCTGCTGAACGGCGCACGCCAGAAGAGCGCGAATATCGTCGGTCAGACCATGAAGCTCAATCCGCACGGCGATAGCGCGATCTACGAAACCATGGTGCGTCTAGCCACGGGCAATGAGGCGCTTCTGGCGCCGTTCGTGGAGTCTAAGGGTAACTTCGGCAAGTACTATTCGGGCGATTTGAGCTATGCTGCATCGCGCTACACTGAGGCCAAGCTTTCTCCGATCTGCGCTGAAATCTTCAAAGATATCGATAAAGATCCGGTCGATTTCGTGGACAGCTACGATGGCGCTATGAAGGAGCCGCGTCTTCTTCCCACCACGTTCCCCAATATCCTGGTTTCTGCCAATAAGGGCATCGGCGTTGCGATGGCTTCGGATATCTGCGGATTCAACCTTAACGAGGTATGCGCGGCAACCATGCATTTTCTCGAAGACCCCGAGTGCGACCTGTTGGAATACATGCCTGCGCCCGATTTCTCCACCGGCGGAGAGATAATCTATCGCCGCGAGGAAATGGAGCGAATCTTCAGCACGGGCACCGGTGGTTTTCAGATCCGCTCGCGCTGGCGTTAT
>USEQ01000219.1 GCA_900553655.1 uncultured Slackia sp.
CGACGTAGCTCGACGCCATAACGCCGCCATTTTTCACCTGGTCGTTCAGCATAGCAAGCGCCGCCGTAGTTCCAGGAGCACCAACCTGCTCGAGGCCTATTTCCTCGAGAATCTCCCCGACGGAATCGCCCACGGCCGGAGTGGGAGCAAGAGAAAGGTCTATGATTCCGAACGGAATGCCCATGCGGCGGCTAGCCTCTTGGGCCACCAGCTGCCCGACGCGCGTAATCTTGAAAGCCGTCTTCTTGATGGTTTCGCACAAAACCTCGAAGTTCTCTCCTCGAGCGGATTCGATGGCGGTTTTCACCACCCCAGGACCCGAAACGCCCACATTGATAACCGCATCCCCCTCGGTCACCCCGTGAAACGCGCCGGCCATGAACGGATTGTCATCGGGCGCGTTGCAGAACACCACGAGCTTGGCGCATCCTAGGCTATCGTTATCGGCCGTAGCCTCGGCGGTAGCACGCACCACTTCGCCCATCAGCTTGACCGCATCCATATTGATACCCGTTTTGGTTGATCCAACATTGACGCTCGAGCAAACACGCTCGGTTTCCGCAAGCGCCTGAGGAATCGACTTGATCAGCAGCTCTTCGGCCGGAGTCATGGACTTTCCTACCAGGGCGGAATATCCGCCCAAGAAATTGACACCGACTTCAGCCGCAGCCTTATCGAGCGTATGGATGATTTTGACGAAGTCTTCGCTCGTCTTGCACGCACGCGCACCGACAAGCGAAATAGGAGTCACGGAAATACGCTTGTTCACAATGGGAATGCCGTACTCCCGCTCAATAGCCTCGCCCGTTGCAACCAGGTCTTTCGCATACGTCGTGATCTTGTCATAGATGTTGGAGCAAAGCGTGTCGACGTCGTCGCACACGCAGTCGAGCAAGCTTACGCCCAACGTGATCGTGCGCACATCGAGCTTCTCCTGCTCGATCATATGATTGGTCTCGTGGACCTCCATGATATTAAGCATGTGAATATGCCTTTCGTTCGAAAAAAGACCCGAGCGTAAGACGCCCCGTACAATTGCCAGAATTGTCGAACCGCTCCGTCCGCCCGAAACCGGATAAACGCGCGCTGTCAGCCCGCTGACCGACGAAACCGCTACACGCGATGCATCTTGGTGAAAATTTCTTCTTTCTGGCAACGAATACGCACGCCGATTTCGTCGCCGAGGGCCTCGAGATCATCCACCATGACGCCGAAATCCTTGTCGGCCTTCGCGAAATCCGCAATCATCATCATGTTGAAGAAGCCATCGATGATGGTTTGGGAGATATCGAGCACGTTAACATGGTGCTCTGCAAGATAGGTGCAAACGCGCGCGATGATGCCGACGGTGTCCTGGCCGACAACGGTAATAATCGCTTTGTTCATGGCGAAAGTCTCCTCGCATTCGTCTCAGACTCCGAAGCCCCTTTGAAAACACGGGGCACATACAGCACGTCACTTTATCACGATGTAGCACGCGCAGCCACAACGGCATCTACCCCGACGGCAAAAGCCCGTTTTTTTCGGCACACCGCACGCCGTATCCTCGCGTACCCACATTCCCTTTGCCCCTATAATGGTTCGTCTGACTGCAATTCGTATGCTCGTTTTGAGCATCCATGACGAAAGAGAGCACGACTATGGGAGAGCAACAACCGTCGCGCGAGAAATTCGCTTCGCGCATCGGATTCATCCTCATCTCGGCCGGTTGCGCTATCGGCCTTGGCAACGTCTGGCGATTCCCCTACGTCACCGGCGAGTACGGCGGCGCGGCCTTCGTTCTGCTGTATCTTCTGTTCCTTGTCATCCTGGGCCTTCCCATCCTGGTCATGGAATTCTCGGTAGGCCGCGCGTCACAGAAGAGCTGCGCACGGAGCTTCAACATCCTGGAGCCAAAAGGGACGAAGTGGCATCTCTACAAGTGGTTTGCCATCGCCGGCAACTATATCCTCATGATGTTCTACACCACCGTTGCAGGTTGGATGGTAGCCTATGCCTTCAAGATGGGCACCGGCCAGCTTAATGGCGTGGCCCCTGAAAACACCGGCAGCGTCTTCGCGGCGCTTCAGGCCGACCCCTTGCAGATGTTCGGTTGGCTGCTGCTCGTCTGTCTTATAGGCTTCGGCATCTGCGGTATGGGCCTGCAGAAAGGCGTGGAGCGCATCACGAAGGTTATGATGGCATGTCTCTTCGTTGCCATCGTCATCCTCGCCGTCAACAGCATCCTGCTTCCCAACTCGGCCGAAGGTCTTGCCTTCTATCTGCTCCCGGACTTCTCCCGCCTTTTCGCAGGCAGCACGCCGGCAGAACAGATGGGCACGTTCGGCGATGCGGTTTACGCCGCCATGGGACAGGCGTTCTTCACGCTTTCCATCGGCGCTTCAGGCATGGCCATCTTCGGCAGCTACATCGGCCGCGACCGCCGTTTGACGGGAGAAGCCGTCTCGGTAGCGGGCCTTTCCACCATGATTTCCCTGCTTGCAGGCCTTATCATCTTCCCCGCCTGCTTCTCCTTCGGCGTCAACCCCGACTCCGGACCCAATCTGGTGTTCGTCACGCTGCCAAGCGTCTTCAACCAAATGTGGCTCGGCCAACTGTGGGGCACGCTCTTCTTCATCTTCATGAGCTTCGCCGCGCTTTCCACCGTCATTGGCGTGTTCGAGAACATCATCGCCTTCGCCATGGATCAGTGGGGCATCTCCCGCAAGAAGGCTGTGGCCATCAACGCCGTTGCTATCGTCGTTTTGAGCCTGCCGTGCATTCTCGGCATGAACGTATGGAGCGGATTCCAGATTCCCGGCATCGGCGACATCCAGGGCCTTGAAGACTTCATCGTCTCCAACAACATCCTGCCTTTGGGCGGCCTGCTGTACGTTCTGTTCTGCACGAGCCGCTACGGCTGGGGTTGGAAGAATTTCAAAGCCGAAGCCGATGCAGGCGCAGGCATGAAGTTCCCCGCCTGGAGCT
>USEQ01000220.1 GCA_900553655.1 uncultured Slackia sp.
CCGTGCGCGAGCGCGATGCCTTCACCGCCGAAATCACCCCGAGCGTCCTCGCGACGTTCGAGGACATTTCTCCCGAAGACGCAGCGTTCGCCACGAAAATCGCTCGTGGCGTCACCGCCACGATCGGCACGCTGGACGAATTCATCGACCGCAACCTCAAATCGCCCGATGATATCGGCGTGGAGGTGCGCGATGCGCTGCGCGTAAGCGCCTACGAGCTTCTGTTCCTCGGGAAAAACGATTATGCGGCCGTCGACCAGGGCGTCGAGCTTGTTCGCTCTGTTGCGCCTGCGGCGTCGGGCCTTGCCAACGCCGTCTTGCGCAAGATGGCCACGAGCGCGAAGAAGTTCCCCTACGGCAACCCCGACCTGAGCCTTCAGGTTCTGGCCCGTTCGCAGGCGTTTCCGCTGTGGCTCGCGAAGCGCCTGATGAACGAGATGGGTTTGAAGCAGGCCACCGCGTTCATGCGCGCGTCGAATGCCGATGCGCCGGTCTACATCGCCGTCAACGCCATCAAGGCCAAAGATGAAGACATCGTCGAAATCTTCGACCAGGCCGGCAGCCTCATGAAGGAGTCTGAGACGGTTGCGGGATGCTATCTCGTGGAGGATGCGCGTGTGCTGCGCAAGCCCGAGGTGCGCGCCTTGTTCGAAAACGGCAGCGTCTGCGTCTCCGACGAATCCGCCCAGGCCATTGCCGCGCTTGCCTGCCCGAAGGAAGACGTCGAAGCCTTCCTCGAAATAGGTGCAGGCCGCGGTACGAAGACCATCCTTCTGCAGAGCAACGCCGTTCGCGCCTTCGGTCGCACGATTCCCATGGTTTCAGTCGACGATCACGCCTTCAAGGGCAATCTGCTCGAAAAGCGCACCGCCGCATACGGCATCAACTCGGTTCGCCCGCTCACTATGGATGCACGCAAGCTTTCCGAGAAGCTTCCCGAGGCGTCTTTCGACGCCGTGTTCGTGGACGCTCCGTGCACGGGCGTCGGCACGCTGCGCCGCCATCCCGAGATTCGCTGGCGCCTGACCGCCGCTCAGATTACGGACATGTCGTCGGTCGAATACGATATCCTGGCTGAAGCCGCGAAGATGGTGAAGCCGGGCGGCACGCTTACCTATGCCACCTGCACCGTGTTCGCCGAAGAGAACGAAAGCGTCGTTGAGCGATTCCGCAAGACCAAATTCGGCGAGTCGTTCGAGGTTGAGGAGACGCTTTCCACCACGCTGAGCGCTTCCGGCCCCGACGCTCATTACGCAGTTCGTCTGCGTCGCGTTCGATAGCCACGTCTCGAGGACGCGCAATGTAAAAGGGCCCGACAGTGATGTCGGGCCCTTTTTTTTGCTTGTATCGGGTGCGTTTGCTGCGAGTCGAATTTCTTTGGCGGGCAAGGGACTGCGCGAATCGGGTTGGTCACCTCATCTTCGATGTGTCCACGCCTTCAAGCCCTAGGAGATAGCGTTTGATTTTGACGCCTGCGGCATAGCCCACCAGGGCGTTGTTCGCTCCTATGACGCGATGACAGGGAATGAGGATGGGAATGGGGTTTTTGTTGTTGGCCATGCCCACGGCTCTGTACGCGTGCGGCTTTTCAATCGCCTCCGCTATCTGGGCGTACGTTCTTGTCTCGCCGTAGGGAACCGTTTGCAGCGCCTTCCATACCGCCAATTGGAAATCGGTTCCCCTCGGATCGAGGGGCAGGTCGAATTTGCGTCTCTTCCCGGCGAAATATTCCTGGATCTGGGTTGCTGCCCTGTTGGTGAGGGCGCTCGGCTTGCGTGGCATATCCAGCTCGACGTCTCCGAAATGAATGGAGACGATGCCTTTTTCGTGCGCGGCAATGGTGAGGCGTCCGAGCGGCATGGGGTAGACGAAATGGTTCATAGCGGTCCTTTCGCGGCTCGGCGTTTCGCATCGCGGCCCAACGGCCGTATGCGTGCGCTCTGCGTAGCGCTTGTCCTTGATTATAGTACGCCTTAGCCGCGATGCCGCGCTTGCCGGTATCATGCTCGGATTTTGGCGGTTTCGTCCCGAAATCTCACGAGGTTTCGCATGAACTCCATCCGCGTGCGCGCATGCGTTAGAATCTGACGTATTCAATGGCATCGTATGCGTACAGACGAAAGGCAGTCCCATGTTTACCAGCCCTAAAATAGCCCCGTCCATTTTGTCGGCCGACTTCATGAACATGGAGCGCGATATCCGCGTGATCGAGCAGGGGGGAGCGAGCTTCGTTCACGTGGACGTCATGGACGGCCATTTCGTCCCGAATCTCACGCTGGGCGTTCCCTTCGTCAAACAGCTCAAGCACATCACCGACCTTCCGCTCGACGTGCATTTGATGATTTCCAACCCGTTGTATCAGCTTCCGTGGTTTCTTGAATGCAAGCCCGATATCGTGACTGTCCATGCCGAGGCCCTCGATGAATCTGCAGGCGAATTCGACCGCGCGATCGACATGATCCACGAGGCCGGCTCCAAGGCCTGCATCGCCCTGAAGCCCGATATGGATGTAGACGTTCTTAAGCCCTACATCGGCAAGCTCGACATGGTCTTGGTCATGAGCGTGTATCCGGGATTCTCCGGGCAGAAGTACATCGAAGGCACCGAGGATAAGGTCGCGTGCGTTGTCGAGATGGCGCGAGCAGCGGGCGTTTCGCCTCTTATCGAAGTCGATGGCGGCCTTGGCGTCAACGATCCCACGCGCGCGGTCGCGGCAAGCGGATGCGACGTGTTCGTGGCGGGAAGCGCCGTTTTCGGAGCCGAGGACCGTGCGGCCGCCATTGCCGCTATGGCGGCGCCTCACGGGCTGTATATCGAGGATTACCGTGATCTGGAGGAGGGCGCGCGCCAGATCGCGCACAGCGACCTGATCGACGAGGAGCTGCTCGCCCGGGACCGCACCCGCACCCGGATCCATCTGTATTTAGTGCCGGGCCGGGCGCCCG
>USEQ01000221.1 GCA_900553655.1 uncultured Slackia sp.
TCTCGTCGATTTCTTCGGTGGCTTTCGGACGGATATCAGGGTCCTTAACGCCGGCCGCACGCATGTCGGCAATGAACGCCTCGGTATATTCGGCAGCGACTTCGGCGGCGGTACGTCCCTCTTCGTTCGCCTTCGTGATGATCTTGTCATCGACATCGGTGACGTTTTGCACGAAGGTCACGTCGTAGCCACTCCACTCCAGGTAGCGGCGAACCGTATCGAAGCTGATGAATGTGCGGGCGTTGCCGATATGAATGTAGTTATAGACCGTGGGGCCGCATACGTACATGCCCACTTTACCCTCGCGTGCGGGAACGAAATCGCGCTTGGCGCGCGCCTGCGTATCATAAATGCGAATCATAGATGGAATCCTCTTCTTCTCAAACGCCGAAGCGTCATTGCTCAACGAACCGTGCATCGCTCTTGGATGCGATGAGATGCGCCGGCTTATCCCGCCGGCTCGCTACACTTCTTCGCCAAAAGGCACACGGCCTGCGCCGAGATGCCCTCTTCGCGACCCTCGAAGCCAAGACGCTCCGTAGTGGTAGCCTTCACGCCCACTGCGTCCACGGAAATGCCCATGGCGCACGCCAGGTTTTCCCTCATGGCATCGCGATGAGGCGAAAGCTTGGGGGCCTGCGCGGCGATCACGCTGTCGACGTCCACGATATCGAAGCCAAGACCGCGCACGTGCGCTGCGACTTCAGCCAAAAGTTTCAGCGAATCCGCACCGGCATACGCCGGGTCGGTATCGGGGAAAAGCTTGCCGATATCACCCGCACGCGCAGCGCCGAGAATGGCGTCGGAGATGGCATGCGCGAGCACGTCGGCATCGGAATGCCCGAGCAATCCCTTATGATGGGAAATCTCGACTCCGCCCAAAATGAGCTTGCGGCCTTCGGCGAACGCATGAACATCGTAGCCCAGGCCGACACGCATCTGCGAAACATTCGTCACCATGCCACCCTATCCTTTCATAAGGCCGGAGGAATCGACCGCCGCTGCGAGCATAAGATAATCCTCGGGCACGGTAAGCTTGATGTTGTCGCGCTTACCCTCAACCACGAGCACTTTGCCGCCCAAACGTTCAATCAAGGAGGCGTCGTCAGTGCCCACGAATCCATCGCGCAGGGCGGACGCATGAGCGCGGCGATACACGCCGCTGCGGAAAACCTGCGGTGTCTGGGCATTCCAGAACACACGACGGTCAGGCGTTCCCACGATGCAATTGTTCTCGACAACCTTCAGAGTGTCCACGGCGGGCGTCGCCACGATAGCTCCATCCGCATCCACCATGCCCTTGAGCGTGTTGATCGTATGAGCGATCAGGTCGGGGGAAACAAGCGGACGTGCGCCGTCATGCAGGATGACGTATTCGTACTCTTCGGGAACGAATTCGAGACCGGAAAACGCGCTTTCCTGACGAGAGCTCCCCGAAGGCGCCATGAGAAGCGGCGTCACGAACTCGAACGGGTCGATGGCACGCTCGCGGTATTCGTCCGTGCGATCGGGCGGACACACCACCACGATCATGCCGATGTCTTCTACAGCGTCGAATGCTGCGACAGACCACGAAAGGATGGGACGACCCGCAATTTCCACCAATTGCTTGCCGCCTTCGTGGCCGAAACGCTCCCCCGAGCCGCCTGCAAGAATAATGGCAGCCGTCTTGGGCTTCTTTCCTACGACACCGCGAAATTGGGAAGATGCGGTTTCGGAAGCATCTCCCCCAAGCGTCATAGCGGACGCCACATCCACCAACACAGAAGGCAGAAAGACAGGATCTTCAGGATAGATTTTTCCGTCACTGAAATTATTCATTGCTTTCCTCCGTCGCACGCATCGAGCCATAGCAAACCCGAAACCCGTAGACCGAACACCGTTTATAAAGTAATTATCTTATCCCATCGAGCAGTATCGCGAAGCGACAAACACAAGAAGCAGCAAACGAACTGCATGGACGTCTTCTTCGTTAATTTGCACGTTCGTCCGAACGTTCGACTTTTGCCCACGAATCGTCCCTCTGTTCATGGTTTATAACCTCTTTACATCTTTTGCAAACTTTTGCAAAACGCGCGAGCCAGAAACAACGAACAACAAGAAAGGGGCAAACGCCCCTTTCCATCAGTAAGCTTCAGTTGTTAACAGCCCGATCGCTTCGCCTCATCGAGTCTGGCGATTGTCGGAAAAGGCGCACATCCTAGTCTGCCGCGCCGCCGCTTGAGACGCCCGGACCCGAATAGCCGGCATGGCCAAGGTCGAACTGCGGAAGCAGGCTTTCGGCCTCTCGCGCAATGCTATCGCGTTTGCGCGGCGCAGGAATCTCTCCTTCGCCTTCCGAAAACTCCAGCTTGCCGTCGACGAAATCCACGTCTATGACAGACCCGGCACGCCACCTTCCCTCAAGGATCTGTTCGGCAATCTCATCCTCGAGCAGACGCTGAATGGCGCGACGAAGCGGGCGAGCGCCCATGGAGGTGTCGGTGCCCTCTTCGGCAATATGCTTGCGCGCAGCAGGCGTGAGGTTGATCGTCATATCCTGAGCAATCAAGCGATCGCGCAAATCGGCAACCATAAGGTCGACGATCTGACCGATTTCTTCAGCCGTCAGGCTCTTGAACACGATGATTTCGTCAAGGCGGTTCAGGAACTCGGGACGGAAGAGCTTCTTCATCTCGCTCATGACGCGGCTCTTGATCTCCTTATCGGAAAGGCCCGCGTGCTCCTCGGTGGAGAAGCCGAGCGTCGTCGGCTGCGCGATCTCGCGCGCGCCCACGTTCGACGTCATGATGATGACCGTGTTGCGGAAATCGACCGAACGACCCTGAGAGTCGGTCAGGCGACCCTCTTCGAGAATTTGCAGCAAGATATTGAAAACATCGGGATGCGCTTTCTCGATTTCGTCGAAGAGCACCACCGAATACGGACGCTGACGCACG
>USEQ01000222.1 GCA_900553655.1 uncultured Slackia sp.
ATGGGAATTAATCAGCAGCATGACTGCTAGAATGATGCGCAAGGGCAATCCTTCGACAGATAGGAGAATCATGGAGTCCCGCAAACACCGCCTAACTCGGCGACCATTCCTGTTAACCGTCCTGTGCGCGCTCGCGATCGTCATCGCCTCCCCCTGTGCGGCATTTGCCGATGACACCGCGGAAAAAACCGCCCAACCTACGGGCGAAACGCCAGCTTCGATCGCGATCGACGGCAGCGCAACGAATCTGGTCCAGTCAGACGAAGCGGCAACGCTCGGCGTAACCCTCGGCCAAAACACCCCAGAATCCGGCGCAAGCAGCATCGCCCTCGACAACACGCCGAGCACGCTTGCGGCAGCCGAAAACTCCTATATTCCGCTACCCGTTAATGCCCTGGTCGTGCAAAGCGAGCATCAGGCTATGCTTGACAAGGTAAACGCACTGCGCGCATCCCAGGGAGTTGCTCCGTTGACTTGGAACAGCAACCTCACCGGCGCTGCCATGCAGCGCGCCATAGAAATTGCGCTGCGTTTCAGCCACACGCGCCCTCATGGAGACCTGTGCTATACGGCCAATCCCGAGATCTACGGCGAGAACATCGCCTACGCCCTCATACCCAAGGGCAACTCGAGCACTGACCTTATCTACGAAGGGTGGCACAGCTCCTCGGGGCATTACGCCAACATGGTCAACGGAAATTACTCGAGCACCGCACTTGGCCACATCAAAGCCGACGTCGGCCTCGGAATGGAACTTCACCTGTGGGTGCAGCTGTTCTCGTTCTCCAACGTGCCGGGAAGCGTTCCTTCGAGCGACGGCCAGCGCACCTTTATCGTTCCCCTGCCGCCTGACGCAGCCAAAAGCGTAACGGCAAATCCCTCCAACCTGCTGCTTGATGCAAAAGGCTCCTACCACCCCGATATCGTCATCGAATATCAAGAGTCTTCGACGATTAAAAACTCTTCCGATGAGCACTTCTACATTCCCGACGGCTCCATGAGCTGGGGACACCAGATCGGCGTCAACCTGGTAGGCGGATTCAGCACCGATAATCCAAGCGTTGTAAGCTACGACCCCAACACGGGACTTCTTCTCTCCGGCAAAGAGATGGGCATGGCAAACTGCACCGCAACGCTTGCCACCGCGCCCGAGCTCTCTGCCAGCTACACGGTCACGAACTCTGCGTTCTCGCGTCTTGCGGGCGATTCCTCCGCTGAAACCGCTGCGCTTATCGCCGCGCAGACCATGGCCGATATGGGTGCCAGCACCAGCAAATACGCGGTCATCGCTCGCAATGATGATTTCGCCGATGCTATGAGCGCAACCGGTTTGGCCGGCACGCTCAAAGCGCCCATCCTGCTGACCTCGAACACCGGCCTTTCCTATGCCGCCCAGGTCGCGCTGCAAGAACTGAGCATTGAGAAGGTCTACATCGTGGGCGGCCCCGGCGCCGTGCTTCCCCAGGTCGAAAACGACATCAACGCCTTGGGCGTGCAGACCGAGCGCGTGTACGGCAACTACTCCTGGGACACCTCGGTCAAATGCGCTGAAAAGATCCACGCTCTGGGCGGCAACCCCAACGGCGAAGCAATCGTGGCCATGTCCACCAACTTCCAGGATGCGCTGTCCATCTCGCCTCTGGCGTACCGCGACTCCATTCCCATCCTGTTGCAGGGCAACGGCACCACCATTCCCCGCGAGCTGACGGCTGACGAAAAGAACCTCATCGCCACGCAGACCTCCGGAACCATCTGGGTGCCCGGCGGCCCGGGCGCAGTGCCCGAAGCAACCGTCGAGGGCGAATTCCCCAGCCGAGAAATCGTGCGCATGTGGGGCTACGACGGATACGACACCTCGCTCGACATTGCAAACACCCTGACCGAGCGCGGCCGTGCAAGCGCTGAATGCGTGGTCATTGCCTCCGGCGCTCAAGGTCCCAAGGGCGTTGATGCCCTGGCCGGCGCGGCCCTTGCAGGCGTCAACAACGGCGTCATCCTGCTGGTCAACGCGAACTCCGACATCGAAGGCGTCCACACCGAAGCTGCAGACGAATTCCTGCTGAACGGCCCCGCTGGCACCGCGTTCATGAACGCCTTCAGGGCGGGCACCGCTAAGGGCTATATGTTGGGCGGCTCCTTCGTCATGCCGTATGGTTACGAAGCCTGGCTCTCTTTGAACTTGGGCAATAAGTAGCTTCAAGGCCCTTCGCAGGCTTGTGCACGCTGCTTCGTAAATGAACCCGAAAGGCGCGAGCAGATGCCCGCGCCTTTCTCATTTCTTGCACAACTCTGTGGTATGTTACGAAGCTGCTGCTTTCAAAGCGCGACATGTTCGTCCATCTCGGTCAAACAAAGGAGAGCTTTCCCGTGACGGCCGTTCGCAAAACATATGCGCACATCGACATCGCCAAATTCATCCTGGCGTTCTTCGTCGTGGCGATTCATGTGCGCCCCTTTGATAATTGGGAAAATCCGACCGTAGACGCGCTCTTCTATTCGGCAGCTGCAGTTGCCGTGCCCTATTTTTTCATCGCGTCAGGATTTCTCTGCTTTGCGCGAGACGA
The DNA here is from genome assembly GCA_900553655.1 of uncultured Slackia sp. GTDB lineage: Bacteria > Actinomycetota > Coriobacteriia > Coriobacteriales > Eggerthellaceae > Slackia. Next base: position 2,565 of record USEQ01000222.1, read on the forward strand.
AGAAAACCCCTGGGAAACAGGGGGACAGCGAGCGCACAAGCAAGCAAAAGCCGTACTCGAACTTTATCTTATATGGACGCTCATCTATCTGCCCATCATCGCATTCGGCAGCATGCAAGATGGCCTTTCCGTTTCCGAGGCTGTTATCCGATTCGTGCAAGGCACCATCTTCGTCGGTGAAAACATCTGGGCGTGGCCGTTATGGTATCTGCTCGCCCTCGCTGTAGCGCTGGCTGTTGTGAGCCTTTTCGCCCGATTCGCCGCAACGCCGCGCGGACTTGCCGTCTTTGCCACTGCGATGCTTGCAGCGGGCGCAGGGCTGAACATGCTCAACCACGCGGAAACGCTTCCTGTCGCAATCGCGCCTTT
>USEQ01000223.1 GCA_900553655.1 uncultured Slackia sp.
AGCGCTCGCCAGGGCACGCGGCTACCGCATCCGAACGACCCGAGAACAGTTCGGGCGGCTTCGAATAGCCCATGCCGCCGATATGAAGCGATGCATGATGAACCTCGTGGACAATGCGCTGTAGTATGCGCCGCCCGAAACGACAGTGCATCTTGCATTTTCCGAATCGGTTCTTCCCGGCTCGCCTCGCTCCCGCGCGCTGCGCATGGATGTGGAAGACGAAGGCCCCGGGTTCTCTGAAGAAGCGCTCGCCCGCGCGACCGAGCGCTTTTATCGACAAGACGCCGCACGACTGCACGACGGACACTATGGCCTGGGGCTTCATATCGTGCAAGAAGAGATGCGACGCTGCAACGGAACGTTGAATCTCGAAAACACGGAAAAGGGAGCTCGAGCTACGCTCTTTATTCCTCTTCTGGACGAAGAGGAATAAAGAGCTCTTGACGCCAGCGCGACCTGCCCTGTTAAGGCTTCTGCGACGCCGGAAAAACGAATCGAAGCAAAACTAGCGCCTGAACCAGGACACCAGACGGGTTTTCTTGCCCGACGCCGCCAGTCCGTGCGCTCCGCCGAGGTCGACCGTTTCCCCGCGAAGAGCGTCGCGCTCCTCTTCGATGCGCTTGCGCTCCTTCGCCTGGCGCACCAGCTCTTCGCGCTGGGCGGCCTTACGCTCGCGGTCGCGCTGCATTCGCTGCATCTCGCGCGCATCATCCTCTGCGCGTTTGCGGTCGATCTCCTCCCAATGAGCGCGCTCCATGCGCGTCATCGAACGTGCGGCTGCATGACGGGTGTCGGACAAGCGTGCTGACGAAGCGCCCGCATGGGGTCTCACCGTTTTCATCCTGGTCGTGGTGCTCGGGGCGGCTGCGTCGCCCAGTCTGTGCGAGAACTGAGCATCGCTGCGCAGCGCGACCGTAGGCGCATTCGGCCTTTCCGAATAATGCGATGCGTTTTCGTCCAGAACAAGGGCCCCATCATCTTCGAGCGGCATATTCTGCGCCACGAACGGTTCGTCCACGATGGCATCCGGCGCAGCACCAAATCCGTCGGGCTCGATATTGCCCGCATGCTCGCTGAAAGACGCGCTCGGGACGATGGCGCGCATGGCGCGCGTCTCGTCGGCGGCGTAGGCCGCGCTCGTCGTGGCGCTCGGCTGGCTTTCCCCGCGCTTGAAGAAGTTCATGCGGATGGAGACATACTCCATCACGAGCAGCGACAAGAGGATGCACATAACGATCAGATACGACAGCACAGCGCCCGAAAGCCCGGTGAAACCTATGAGCAAAAGCGGCACGAAGACAGAGAATGCGAACGTAAGCAAATACAGCTTCGTGACGTCTTTCTGCCGACGAAGCACGGTGATGGCCTGGTAAAGGAAGTCGATCACGGCGGTCACGCCGCCGGCGGCGATCATGACGAAGCTCAAGCCCCGGAAGGGCTCGAAATCGATGCCGTAGAGGAAGCTTATGATGGGGATGCCGATCCAGCCCATGACGCCCATAACGAGAGCGGTCAAGGCAACGGTGACACCGACGATGGCGAAGATGGCAAGGTCGAAGCGCTTACGACGTTTCGGATCCGCCCAGACCTCGGCAAGGCGCACGAGCAGGGGCTTGTAAATCATGCTAACCGTGAGCAGGATGCCTTGCGCCGGGAAGTACAAAGCGTTGAAGTACAGCTGATTCTCGTAAGCGAGCATGCCCTCCATGACAAACTTCGGCATGTTCTCGATAAGGATGAACAGGAACAGCGCCACAAATAGAGGAAAGCACTGCTTGAGCAGCTCAACAACGCCTTTCGGGCTCCAGCGGCGAGACTTCGGAGTTTCGAAGAATGCGAGAGGGAGCGTAAGCACGAGAAGCGAAGCGACGGCCGCCACCGCCATGGCAACCGAAGCCACAGCGAGATTGCGCGTAACAAGCAGGAGGAGAGAAAAGACCACGACGACCGCAACGGAGCGCAGGGCCTGAGAAAGGCCCGCCAGATACATTTTGTCCGCCTGCTGCAGGCGACCTTCGTACACATCCGCCAGAGCATCGACCATCTTATAGAGATAGACGCCCATGCAAATGGTGAACATCTGGCCGTCGTAGCCGCGTATGAAGCAATAGGCAATGCCCACGACCATCATGACGATGCAGGTGATGACACGATTGACCTGATAGTCGGAAAAAGCGTATCGCCCGGAAAGATCGGACACCTGAAATGTCCGCACGCCGTAGTTGCCCATGAACATGAGGACGAGGCCCGTGATGAAGGCCATGGAGAACATGCCGGCCTGCTCTGCGCCGACAAGCTGCGTGACAACGATCGTGAGCAGCGGGAAGACCATGCCCCACATGCCCACGCCGATGCTGGTGCACACAAAGTCTCGGCGAGTCTTGTGCGATGCATACTGCTCTTCCTGATCGCCCAAAGAGCGCTCCGATACGGCTCCGAGAAGACGATTGCACCATTCGTTGGTTATGCGCACGAGATAGTTTTGCTTATGCGCCATGCAGCAGGTCGACCCCCTTCGTGAATCTTGAAACGAAACCTAGTCTAGCGCGATTGTTCGAAAACAAGCGACCGAAGACGGCTTTTCAGCAGAGATCCACGCCTGCAAGAGACACACCGGCAAACGCGCGATGCCAAAAGGCGGAGACGTGCGTCCCATCCGTAATCGGCCTTATAGGGCGTGCGAAGAAAACAAGGGATCGTCCTCCCATAGAATCACAGACCCCGTCTTGCGCGTCGCATCGAGGTCGATGATGCGCTGATTGCTCGACCCGCGAAAACGCAACGTGATATCTTTCAGCGATTCGACGAACGGCCCGTCGACAAGAACGTCGATACAGGCAAGCAAGCGACCAGTCTCCCCCGTCTTCTTCTCGCCGAGAAGCTCTTCGAGCG
>USEQ01000224.1 GCA_900553655.1 uncultured Slackia sp.
AGCTGCGGGTGAAAAACGCGGTCAGGCCGGATTCCTTGATGGTGCGCAGAACCAGCGGATAGGGGTTCTTGCGGGTGCAGGCGTACACGATGAGCGGATTGGCGACGAAGGCGAGGAAGAACATGCAGCCCACGAGCACCAGCAGCAGCATGCCGTATTCGGTGAAGATCTCCAGGCCGTTGGTGGAAACGGCGGTATAGACCAGGCCGAAGATGCCGAAGGGGGCCAGGCTGATGATCCAGCGAACGACGTGGCTCACGGCGTCAGAGATGTCGGTGAAGATTTTCTTGGTGGCTTCGGAGGCGATGCGCAAAGCCACGCCGAGAAGCACGCCCCAGGCGAGGATGCCCAGATAGTTCGCATTGACAAGCGCATCGACGGGGTTTGCTACCACGTTCATGACCAGCGTGCTCAATACTTCGCCGACGCCTTCGGGCGAGGTGTTCTCGGCGGCTTCGAGGCCGGTGAGGGTGAGCTCAATCGGGAAGAGATAGCTCGCGATGACGGCGACGAGCGCTGCGATGAACGTGCACAGGATGTAGAGCACGATGATCGTCTTCATGGAACCGTCTGCGCGCGCGTTCGTGAGGGCGGCGATGACCAGGAAGAATACCAGGATGGGCGCGACCGCCTTCAGGGCGCCTACGAACAGGGTTCCGAAGATGCCGATCCATTCAAGCGTCGGCGCTACGACGCCGAGCACGGCGCCGAGGACGAGGAATACGAGAATGCGCTTGATGAGGTTTATCTCGTTCCATTTTTGCCAGATTTTTTTCACCACACGTCCTTTCGACAATCGATGGGATCGCGGCGCGACTGATTCGAATTCCTGCGAGGCAGTCGCGCTGGCCACCGAAAATTACCAATGTTTGCGTATCATATCGCTTTCGCGCTCTGATTTGGCAGAGCGGTTTTCTGAAAAAGGGGAAAGACCGCTCTCGGCAGCGAGCGGCGCGCTATTCGGAGTGTTCGGGAGGTTTTAAGAACGAAAAAATCCGCCCGTTTGCGGTAACGGGCGGATTTGAGAGGCATGCAGGTCGAACGAGGGTTGGCCGGGGGTACGAATCGGCATCGGCGTGGGAGGCCGGCCGGAAGCGAGGGCTTCTCCTAGGAAGCAGCGCGCATCTCCTCGAGCATCTTGCCCGCGTCGGGATCGTCGAACACGGCCTTGTTCACGCGGCCTTCCTGTTTGGCGACGACCATGGTGCATACGGCGTCTCCTGTGATGTTGACGGCCGTGCGCGTCATGTCGAGGATGCGGTCGATGCCCATGATCAACGCGATGCCCTCAAGCGGCAGTCCTACGGAGTTGAACACCATCGAAAGCGTGATGAGGCCGACGGAAGGGACGCCTGCGGTTCCGATGGAGGCGAGAGTGGCGGTGGCTATGACCGTCGCGTACTCGATCGGGCCGAGGTCCACGCCGAACAGCTGGGCGGTGAATACGACCGCCACGCCCTGCATGATCGCGGTGCCGTCCATATTGATGGTGGCGCCCAAGGGGATGGTGAACGAGGAGATGCGGCGGTCTACGCCCATCTTCTTGTCCAAGGTCTCGATGTTCAGCGGAATGGTGGCGTTGGAGGTTGCCGTAGAGAATGCGAACGCCATGACCGAGACGAACTTCTTCAGGAACGTGAACGGATTGACGCGCGCGAACACGCTCAGCAAGATCATGTAGACCACGAGACACTGCAGGGCGAGCGCCAGAAGAACCCCGAGCATGTATTTCACCATGGGCAAGAACGCGTCGAAGCCGATGTTGGCGAAGGTGCGCGAAAGCAGGCAGAACACGCCGATGGGGGCGACGAGCATGACGATGGAGGTCATCTTCATCATGATATCGTTGAACTGCTCGAAGAAGCTATGCACGGTTTCAGCCTTGCGGCCGAGCAGCGCGATGATGATGCCCACGAACAGGGCGAAGAAAATGACCGGGAGCATGTCGCCGTTGGCGAGCGACTGGATGGGGTTTTTCGGGATGATGTTCAAAAGGGTGTCGGCGATGGAGAGCTCGGACGCTGTGCTTGCGGCGTCGAGGGTGGACGTGTCGCTCACTGCGATCGAGGACATGTCGACGCCTTTGCCCGGGCTGATCAGGTTGCCGACGCTCAATGCCACGCCGACGGCGATGGCGGTCGTGCAAATATAGAAGATAAGCGTCTTCACACCCACGGTGCCGAGGGTCTTGGTGTCGCCGATGGAGGCGGCGCCGCAGACAATCGAGCAGAACACGAGCGGAACGACGAGCATCTGCATCAAGCGGATGAACCCTTGGCCGACGATATAGAAGATACCGTCGACGAACACGTCGTCCCGCACGGTTCCGGCGGGAACGAGGTAGTGGAAGATCACGCCGCAGACGATGCCGAGCGCAAGCGCGATCAGGATGGTGGTTGTCAGGCCGAGTTTGCGACGTTTTTTCGTCATGGCCTTTTCGGGCGTTTCGGTCATGGATGCTTTCAAATCGTCTTCCCAACGGGGCATCTCGAAGATGCCGGTCATTTTGATCATGAGATTCTCAAGCTCGATGCGATAGGCGTCTTTGGGGTCTTGCTTGCCTACGAGATTCGTGGTGGGAACGCCGGCGAGCTCGAGCGCGCGCTTGGCGAATTCGTAGCGGCTGCACAGACCCTCTGTCGATGCGTGGAACGTGCCGAATTCGCCCGATTCCATGACGGAGATGACGAAGTTGGCATAGGTGTTCGACGAAGTGGGGGAGGCGAACTGGTTCGCGGGCACTTCGACGGTCTCTCCCTTTCTGCTCATCTCTATTGTGCGCACGAGGTGGTCGGTGGGCAGGGCGGTGTACACCCAGGAGGAACGCACGATGATATGGCGCGGATTGAGTTCGCGAACGAGCATCTCGCCCGCTTCTTTGG
>USEQ01000225.1 GCA_900553655.1 uncultured Slackia sp.
AAGCCGCTGGCGCGAGCAGACTGCTGAAGAAATCGAGACGGTGCGTCAGAAGATGCTCGAGACCATGGAGGCGGAGCGCAAGCAAAACGCTGGAAGCAGCAAGGAGAAAGAATCCCTTTCCACCCCTATCTTCATCGGCGGCAACGTGTATATCATGAGCCCCGTCGACGGGGAAAGCGCGCAGACGTTCCGTAGTCTGATTCTAGAAAGCGCGGAGGCCCAACGCTCCCTCAACGCTCCGATCGAAATCCCTTACGAAACGGTCGAAGAGGGCGACACGTCCGGAGATGCTTCGAAATAGAAAGGCTCGTACGGAACTGTTCGATACGGCTTCGGGCGGGACGCTATGCCGTTCCCGTCCGAAGCGAGACGGGTTTTCATGTGCAAAGGAAAAAGGAAGGGGGCGACGATGTCGCCCCCTTCCTTGTATCGCATGGTCTAACGAAAGAGCTGGTATCCTTCATCGGACACGATTAGTCGGACCGCCTTGGGGAGAATGCGCGCCAAGGCGGGGGTCTTCGTTCTTGTGGGCTCGCCGTCATACTGGATATCGAACGCAGGGTCCGCCTCGATGCGTATCTCGGTTCCGGAATAGACTTCGAGGGCGTCGCCGCGGTCGGGGAATCTCCCGTCTCTATCGAGAAGGGCGGCGAAGACGGAAGGAAGGAGTTCAACGGCGTTTTTCGCCTTCAGAACCACCACGTCAAGGGCTCCATCGCGCGGTTGGTTGATATGGGTCACGGAAATGCCGAGCTGAATCTGGGAGAAATTGACCAGCAGCACACCCAGACCTTCTGTCTCAACGGTCTTGCCATCGATGGTGAGCACGATGGATGAATGCTGCGGTGCGATATTGGCTCCGGCCGCGAGGAAATACGCAACGGGACCGAAAAGCTTCTTATTGGGAGCAGCGCTTTCCATGATTGCAGCATCGTAGCCTGCGCCTGCCATGATCATAAAGCCGCGCTTCTTCGAGTCGAATTCGATTTCGCCCATATCGAATTCGAGCACTTTCCCGGAACGAGCCAGCTTCGCTAACGCATGGGGCTCATTCGGCCCGAGCAGATTCAGCGAAAGCAGATTCGCCGTCCCTGCAGGGTAGGGAAGAATGGGGACTCCTGTGTTGCGAAGACGATAGGCGACCGAAGCGATGGTGCCGTCTCCGCCCGAGGCGACCACCACGTCGAAAGAGTCGGCATCGTCTAGAAGGCTGTCGATGGAAGTGCCTCCGTCCGAAGAGCGCAGGCATACTTCATCGCCGTCTTCTACGAACGAACGCATGAAATCGTAGATCGATCCTTCGCGATAGCCTGATGCAAGATTGTTGATGATAAGTACTTTCACGACAGATGGCCTCCCTCCAACGCTAAAATAGTACAACAGTTCTGCAATCACGTGAGCAATATCAAAGGAAAAGCGTTGTACATTACCGACCAGAAGCAACTCGAGGAATTTGTCGCGCATGCGAAACAATCATCCGTTCTTGCCGTCGACACCGAATTCCTGCGCGAGAAAACCTATTGGCCAAAGCTTTGTCTTATCCAGCTGGCGACCGAGGAAATAAGCGTTGCCGTCGACCCCTTCGAAATCAAGGACCTCAGCCCCCTTGTCGATTTGTTTGTCGACGAGGGCATCACGAAGCTCTTTCATGCCGCCGTGCAGGATATGGAACTTATCGTCCACGGGCTCGGCGTGGCCCCCAAGCCCGTTTTCGATACTCAAGTTGCGGCATCGCTGCTTGGCGACACTCTTCAGATAGGCTACGGCGCGCTCGTAATGAGCGAATGCGGCGTTCGCCTTAAAAAGGCCGACTCCTTTACCGACTGGAGCAGGCGTCCCTTGACGGATTCTCAAATAGAATATGCGCTCGACGACGTTATCTACCTTCCGGTGCTATATCGTTCCATGAAAAAGAAGCTCGAGAACCTCGGTCGGCTTTCCTGGCTTGATCGCGACTTCGAGGATCTGTCGGACATCCGCCGCTACACCGTCGACCCCCGTACGCGATTCAAACGCCTCAAGCGCGTCAACCAGCTCTCCAACAGACAGCTTTCCGCAGCACGAGAGATCGCGGCATGGCGAGAAGAACTTGCGATGAAGCGCAATATCCCGCGCAAGTGGATTCTGTCGGACGAGCAAGTGATTGAAATCTGCAAGAGAGAGCCTCGCTCCCTTGACAGCATGTTCATGGTCAGGGGGGTCTCCAACTCCTTAAAAACCGCAGAGGCGCGTCAGGTACTTTCCGCTTGCGTCCGAGGCCTTGATGCGCCAGAAGATTCCTGGCCCCACCTTGAGCGCCCCCCGAAAAGCGAGCCGAACGTAGATTCGCAGGTCGACCTGCTCTATTCGCTGGTTAAGTTGCGGGCGAAAGAGGCCGGCGTCGCGTTCGGTGTCGTTGCCTCCCATGCCGACCTGGCGAAAATCGCACGTGGCCATTTCGATCAATCCGACGTTATGAAAGGATGGCGACGCCATCTTGTCGGCGACGAGCTCAAGGACCTCATGGAGGGGAGAATCGTCCTGGGGATCGAAGACGGCGTGATAAAAGTCACGGATCGTATACGGTAGCTTTTGCGGCGCGTCTCTTTCGATAGAATACGCGTCGAACAATCTGTCTGATGATTCGGCTCATTGCAGCCGAGCGCCCGAAAAGGAGTTTCGATGATTATCGCAGGCGATATGAGTCTGTATTTCGGCGTCATGATTCTTACCCTGATCATTGGCGGCGGTGCCCAGCTCTACGTGACAAGCCAGCTCAAAAAGTACAGCCATGTTCCCAGCTCGTACGGAGTGACGGGGGCGGAAATGGCTCGCCGTATGTCGGTTGACAAGGGGATATCGAATGTCGGCATTTTGCGCGGCGGCCCCAAC
>USEQ01000226.1 GCA_900553655.1 uncultured Slackia sp.
TGCAGCAGACCCCGAATTCACTGCCCGCTTCAAGCAGGAAGCAGCTTCGGCGGCGAACCTGCAGAGCCCCTATATCGTCAACGTATACGACTGGGGCCAGGATGGCGGCACGTACTTCATCGTCATGGAATACGTGCGCGGCACCGACCTGAAGACCGCCGTTCAGCAGCGCGGCGCCATCAACCAGCGCAAGGTAGCCGAAATCGGCAGCCAGGTCTGCCAGGCGCTCTCCGTCGCCCACGGCCAAGACATCATGCACCGCGACATCAAGCCGCAAAACATCATGGTGCAGCCTGACGGCAACGTGAAGGTCATGGACTTCGGCATCGCGCGCGCCAAAAACAGCGTGAAAGCCAAGACCTCCAGCGTGCTCGGTACCGCCCACTACATCTCTCCCGAGCAGGCCCAGGGCAAAGAGCTCGACGGCGCAAGCGACATGTACTCCCTCGGCTGCGTGCTCTATGAAGCCGCAACCGGACAGCTTCCCTTCGACGGTCCCGACGCCGTAAGCGTCGCTATGCGCCAGGTTAACGAAGCGCCGCTGCCCCCGAGCCAGGTCAAACCTGATATCAGCCCCGACCTTGAGGCCATCATCATGAAGGCCATGGAGAAAAATCCCGTCGATCGATTCCAGACCGTGCGAGATATGAAGCACGCCCTGGACGATTTCCTCATGGGTCGCCCGCTCAACCTCGCAGGTGCAGGCGTGGCATCGGCGCCCACCAGCGTCATGGGCGCCGCTCCCGCAATCATGGGAGCCGAAGGGGGCACGGCAGTCATGCAGCCGCTTACCCCGAGCAACTCCGGTCCCATGCAACAGGCAACGAACTTCCGCATGGACGACGAGTCGGAGAAAAAGTCGCGTAAGAAGACCGTCGGCATCGTCGTCGGCCTCATTGCGGGCATCATCGCCATCGCGGCCGTTGCCATGGCATTGCTCGGTGGCGGCGAGGCCAAGGTGCCCAACGTCGTAGGCCAAACGCAAGATTCGGCCGTACAGGCGATCGAGGCCGCAGGCTACGTCGTCGGAGACGTGACCGAGGAATACAGCGCCGACGTTGTCGCGGGGCGCGTATGCAAGCAGGACCCCGAAGCAGACAGCGCGCTCGAAAAAGGCGGCAAGGTCAACATTGTCGTCTCGAAGGGCGTAGAGAAGGGCAGCATTCCCGACCTGAGCGGCATGACGGCCGAACAGGCGGAAAAGGCCATTAAAGACGCCGGATACACGCCGCAGTACGCAGGCAACGAAGCCTCCGAGGCCGATGCCGACACCGTGAGCAAGCAAGACCCCGCAGCCGGCAAAGAGGCCGACAAGGGCACCACAGTCAAATACTGGATCTCCACCGGTCCCGAAGACATCGAGGTTCCCAACGTCGTAGGCTACGACCAGGCAAGCGCCAAGAGCACCCTTGAAAAGGCGGGCTTCACGGTAAGCGTTGCCACGGGCAGCTACAGCGACGAATACGCCGAGGGCGAAGTCATGAGCCAGACCCCCAATGGCGGCAAGCTTGGCAAGGGCGAAACGGTCACGATCACTGTTTCGAAGGGACAAGACCCCGACAAGAAGGCCATCAGCATCCCGAGCGTCGTAGGCATGACCCAGTCTCAGGCGCAAAGCGCCCTTGCCGACGCGGGCTTCCGCTACAACGTCTCTGAGACCTCGAGCAATTCCGTCGAAAAGGGCGTAGTCATCAGCCAGAGTCAGACCGGCACCGGCAAGAAAGGCGACACTATCACCATCACGGTATCCACGGGTCCCTCGTCAAGCAGCACCGGCAACGGGAACAGCAATTCTGACGGCGCCGGCAGCGGCAACGGCAACGGCGGCGTAACCGACCCGGTGGAAACCTCCAAGTCCTAATTCCACCCCGCCACACACCAGGCCCCATCCTGAAAACGCGACCAAAAGGTCGCGTTTTCTTTTTGGGCGCAATTATCGCCCCATGCATGATAATTCGGAGGCGGCCATTCATCGCAGGCTGACGCCCAGCTCCTGCTGGGCGTGCCAGATTCAAGGCCCGGCCAACACGTCAAACCCTAGCTCGAATCTCGCTTTCGACGCTTCACGCCCCCGTATCGCGTGCCATGCCGCGCATGTGGCGCAACGCGCGGCATGGCACGTCGCACCCGCGCACGGTACGCGAGCCTTGGTCAAACAGCATCAATATGGGGAAAACGAACGACGCTGCGAGCCGCCCGTGGTCAAATAGGGTGAATATGGAGAAAAGCGACAGCACGATGCAAAAGAGGCCTGCAATTCACAGCCTTTTGACCTGGGATTTCGCAAATCGAGCCTTTCGCCCTTCGAAAAACGCGCCACATCTTCCCTTCCGTGTTCCGCGAACGGCGCCTTTCGCTCTGTGAACGGTTTGCGATTTCCCCATACAGACCCTCTTTGACCATGGGGCGACGAAACCACCGCAAATCTCCCCCATACGCAACCCCTTTGACCACGGAGAACGGGAAAGACCGCGAGTAACGCGAAACTTCGGGCGAAGCAGCCCGTAGACGAACCGTGCATCCTTCGATACGATGGCGCCATGAACAAAGACGCCGCACATACCAACCAATTCGTCATCTCCGAAGAGGCCGGATCGCCGCGCGCGGCGGAACGCCCCACCGAACCAGTGCGCCCCCGTTCGGAACCCTCACGAGATAACACGCCGCACGCAACGGAACACACCGCTGGCAAGACGCATCTTCGGGAAAGCGCGCACGACACCGCTCAACAGCCGAAAAGACGTCGGCATCGCCATATTCCGCTGTGGGTGTACAAATGCATGCTGGTGCTTGCTGCAGCCATTTGGGGGCTTGGTACCGTCGTCATCAAAGACGCCGTGGACACGTTCTCTCCCCTGTGGC
>USEQ01000227.1 GCA_900553655.1 uncultured Slackia sp.
AATCCGACGCATCCGCCAGCACATCCATCCCCGACGAAGCGCCGAGCAGGCGGTAAAACGTGCTTGAGCACCAATTGCGCAGCGCGCCGCGCTTGCGATGCTCCTGATACGCCGCCACGCAATCGAGGTCGTCATCCTCGAAAAGAATGTCCACCATCTGCCGCGCAATGGCGGGAGGCTGCTGCATGTCCGTGTCGATCAGCACGCAAATGTCACCTTCGGCGTGTTCAAGGCCCGCATACAACGCCGCCTCTTTGCCGAAGTTGCGCGAAAACTCAACCACGCTTACCATCAGGCCTGATTGCGCAACAGACGCATCTTCGAGAACCTCGTGCATGGCGCGAAGCGTGCAATCGCGGCTGCCGTCATCCACGAAGACAAGCTCGCATGCCCACCCGTCGGGAAGGTCGGAAAAAGCGGCTGCAGCGCTTCGGGCGAACGGCGCAATGTTGCCTTCCTCGTTATACGCCGGAGCGATCAATGAAATGAGCATGGGGACCTCTTCGTATTCAGCAAGAACGAATAATGCAGGCACGATAAAACACCGCCGGCGACTCAAAGGCCGCGGCGGCGACCGCTATAATTCGTATGGTATATAACAAGACCGCGCAAGAAGCAGAAAACCCGTGAAATACGCAAAGAGATCCATCGGGTTCGTCAACGAAAGATCGCAGCATGAATGATTCCCCCATCGCACCCGATGAAGCCGCGCCCACCGAAAGCAAACGCGAAAGTCTCAAGGCGCTCATCTCGCAAATCGTCCGTTACGCCTTCGTCGGCGGCGCGTCTGCGGCCTTCGAGCTCGTAGCGTTTCAGGCGCTCTATGCGCTCGCAGGCATGGGCATCGCCCCGTCAAACATCATCGCGCTGGTGGCTTCCACGGCCGTTAACTTCACCATGAACCGCTCGCTGGCCTTTAAAAGCTCGGCCAATCCCACGCGCAGCCTTGTGCTGTACCTGGTGCTCTTCGCCTTCAATACCACGTTTTCTACCCTTGCCATCACCTGGCTTGTAAGCCTTGGCCTGCATTCCGCCGTTGCCAAGCTCATGACCATGGTGTGCATTGTCATGTGGAACTTCGTGCTGTATCGCAAGGTCATTTTCAAGTAAACCCCTCGAAAAGAGGAGCATGAAACACGCATCACGCCTCGGCGTGCTTGCTGCGTCGGTTGCGCTTGCGCTCGCGCTGCCGTCATTCGCGTACGCAACCGCAGACGACCAAAAGGAAATGGCGACCGAAGACGAAATTCGGATGGCCGAAGAGGCGGGCCTGATAGAAACAAGCCCCTATCAGGCAGAAGAATCCGACGCAACAACCTTTGCGCACAACAACTACTCCATCAAGTCCTATGCGGGCGAAACGCCGTATGACACCGCAGCAGAAATCGCAACAAGCGCTCACCCGAGTTCCGATTGGGTCATCATTGCCAGCGGCAACAGCTTCGTCGACACGCTGACGTCCTCATCTCTTGCCGGCGCGCTCAAATGCCCCATCCTTCTCACCGACGTGCAGTATCTTCCCGAAGTCACCGCGCACGCGCTTGAATCCATCGGAGCGCGCAACATCATCATTACAGGCGGTCAGGCGGTCGTATCCGAAAACGTCGAGAATGCCCTTGCCGCCTATGGTACCGTTACGCGCCTGTTCGGCGAAACCCAATATGACACCCAGCTGGCGCTGTACGAATTCGGCATGAACCAAGGCCTTTGGAACACCGGCTCCATCATCGTGGCCACAGGCTCGACCCTTGAAACCTGCGCAGGCGACGCGCTTTCCATTTCGCCGCTCGCGTACAAAGAAGCCATTCCCATCTTCCTCATGGACAGCACCGGCTCCATCCCCGAGCAAACCGCTCCCGTTCTTTCCGGAAACACCAGCGAAGCCGTTGCCCGCTGGACCACCAATAACGACAGGCTCACCTGGGAACATGCCGCGTTTTCCACGGGAATGAAGCCCTACGACGCACTTGCAGGCAGCGCTTTGCAAGGCACGCTTGGCAGCGTCTTGCTCCTTGCGGACAAAGACATGCAGCAGAATATGGAGCTGCTCTCCAGCCAAGCTCCCTCTTCGTATTCGTATCTGGGCGGACAGTATTGGTTCCCCAACTATCTCAAAGCGGGATACGCCCTTAACCAGGGACGTTCTTTGAATGACATCGAAGGCTTCATTGTCTATCTTGATGCCGGTCACGGCTTTGACGGCATGGGCAATGGCATCCTGGACCCCGGAGCGGGCGGCTGCGGGTACTGGGAATCCGACCTTACCACCGAGCTTGCCAGCAAGGTGGCAAGCGTGCTGCGCAACGAATACGGCATGGCCGTCTACGTCAACAACGACGGCTATTACAAGTATCGCCAGGCGGAAGCCGCCAATCTGAACTGCGGAGCATTCGTATCCATGCACTTTAACGCGGGCGGCGGCAGCGGCACCGAAAGCTACATTCACACCTATCGCGCCGCATCGGGATCCGATGTTTTGCAGCGAAGGGTTCACTGGGGCTTGGTGAGCAGCCTTCGTCTGTATGACCGAGGCATGCTTCAGGAACAATTCGCCGTGTGCGGAGGAAACGTTCCCGCCGTGCTGCTTGAGGTTGCCTATATTGACAACTGGAGCGACATGAACACCTACCGTTCGCGCATCGATTCGGTAGCGCACGGTATTGCCGCAAGCATTGCAGAATAGCGAAACCGACACGCAACCATGGCGCTAAACAAAGAGGGCGAGCTTATGCTCGCCTTCTTTCGTATGCGCTACAGCAGCGTAGCCATGATGGTGTCCGCAGTCTTCGAAAGCACCGCATCGGGCATGACGTACGCGCCGCCAAGCATGTAGCAGGTATCGATATCGTAGCGATG
>USEQ01000228.1 GCA_900553655.1 uncultured Slackia sp.
ATAGGAACCTACTACCAATCCTTCAGCGCCATCGTCGCACTCGACTGCTTCGGCATGGTCGCCCCGCTTGCCGGATCATGCATTCTGGCGCTGTCCATGGCCCCTAGCGCATTCGGCGGACCTGTGGAAGCCCGCATGAGGTCCGGGTTCTCTCTGCGCGTCTCTATGGCGGCACTCGCCGCGACAACCGCGCTTATGTGCCTGTTCATGGCTCTCGAGCAGTTTATCCCCTTCCTCCTTGCCACCGGCGCCTTCGGCATGACGACGGGCATGTGTCTATCAGGAAGCCTCCGCCTGCTTCTGGCGAAAGCCGACGGGGACACGGCGCATATCGTTTCCACCATCAATCTGGTCGGATACGTCGGATGCACCATCGCCAGCCTCGTCATGGGAGCGAGCATCGATACGCTCGGACTTCTTGGCGTGCTCATAGCCCTTCTCATCTGTGGAATAGGAGCCGTCGGCATCGTCTTCGCCAAAACGAAGCATGCCTGACGCCGCCCTTGCCCATAACGGTCGTCGCGACACGCGACCGGACGAAAAAGACGGCTGCGAACTCCACTCCATCGCAGCCGTCTCTCCTGTTTTCCCATGCCTTCGAAGCACGCTTCCGTGCCCGCACGCCTTGTGCCACGCCCATGCACGCGTACGCTCTCGCATGGACGTGCGCCTTATAGCAACGCCTCTTCCCATGCAGGCTCTTTGAAGCCTATCAGCACAAAGCCGTCGCCTATGACGAGCGGGCGCTTCACCAGCATGCCGTCCGTCGCCAAAAGCTCGTAGCACTCCTCGTCGGTCATTCCCGCGTCGAGCTTTGCCTTGATGCCCAGTTCGCGATACTTCATGCCGCTCGTATTGAAGAACCGGCGCACAGAAAGCCCGCTTGCGCGATGCCACGCGGCAAGCTCTTCGGCCGTGGGGTTCTCCTCCACGATATGGCGGTCGGCATACTCAATCCCATGGGAATCAAGCCATGCTTTCGCCCTCTTGCACGTCGTGCATTTGGGATACTCTACGAACAAAACGCCCATGACGGTGTCCTTTCCTCATACATATCACCATTAGGCCAGGCCTTCGCCGCCTTCATCGCACGCCCGCAACTGCGCCTCTCGCGTCCTGACTGCGCCTGGCGCGCTCACGGCTTGCGCTTACCGTGCCCAAAACCGCACTTCCCGCGCCAGTAAGACGCCCTCATGCCTTAAAAGCGAGAGATTAGCCCCTCTCCTCTTCGCATGCAAGAGCGTCGATAAGAGCTTCGGCCACGCGCAATCCGTCGACGGCGGCGGACATGATACCGCCCGCATACCCGGCACCCTCTCCGCACGGATACACGCCGGTGCCATTTTGGGACGAATCCGCCCCTTCGCGAAAGACCGCCTGCATCGTGTCTTTCTGACGCACGATGCGCACAGGGCTCGAGCTGCGCGTCTCAACCCCCGTCATAACCGCCGTCTTCGACGCGAAACCTCGCAAGCGCTTATCGAGAAGAGGAAGCGCCTCCTCGATCGAGCGGGAAACGAATTCAGGAAGAACCTGGCGAAGGTCGCACCAAGCAACCCCGCGCGCATACGTCGGAACCACCCCTTCGTCCACGGGGCCGTCGCTTGCGCGATGGGCCAGAAAATCGCCCACGTACTGCGCCGGGGCCGCATAGGTGGAGCCGGCGGCCTCATACGCCGCACGCTCCATCATCCGCTGAAGCTCGACGCCCGCAAGCACGCTATCGCCGGGAAGGTCTCGATCGTCCACGCCCACGAGCACGGCCGCATTGGCGTTGCGACCCTCTCGGGCGAAACGGCTCATGCCGTTGACGCATACGCCGCCCTCTTCGGACGCCGCGCACACCACCTCGCCGCCTGGACACATGCAGAACGTATACACGCCGCGACCGCTTTCCAGATGAACAGCGAGTTTGTAATCAGCGGCGCCAAGCGCGGGATGTGATGCGGCTTTGCCGTACTGCGAACGGTCGATGAGCTTCTGGGGATGCTCTATGCGCACGCCTACGGAAAAAGGCTTGCGCTCCATGAAAAGGCCCGCGTCATGCACCGCCTGGAACGTATCGCGCGCCGAATGGCCGCAAGCGAGCACCAGATGGCGCGCCTGCGCGCATTCCGCTTTCCCGGTCTTTACGTCCACGATCGAGACGGACTCAAGAGAGCCATTCGCAAAACGCGGGGATTCGAAGCGCGCATCAAAGCGAACCTCCCCTCCCATGGCCACGATTTCCTCGCGCATGCGTCGCACAACGTCCACAAGCAAATCGGTTCCGATATGAGGCTTCGCCTGCCACAGGATTTCCTTTGGAGCCCCCGCTTCGGCGAAGATATGCAAGACGTCTTTGCATCGTGGGTTCTTGATATTCGTGGTCAACTTGCCGTCGGAAAACGTGCCGGCACCGCCTTCTCCGAATTGAATGTTCGAATCGGGGTCGAGCGGACCTCCTTCGTTAAAGCGAGCAACCGACTCCAGGCGCCCATCCACGCATTCCCCACGCTCCACGACCAAGGGACAGGCGCCGGCCTTAGCGAGCGCCCAGGCTGCAAACAAGCCGGCAGGACCCGTGCCCACCACCACGGGACGAATCGCGGGACGGCGTTTAAGGCGCTTCGGGCGATAGCCCGCATACGGCTCGTGGAGCTTCAGGTGCACCGGGGGCCTGCACCCGCGCCGCACGGCATCCAGTTCGTCCGCATCGATGAGGCTGAAAGCATACGTCGCAACGAAGTGGACGTCGTTTTTCTTGCGCGCGTCCACGCTGCGCTTCAAAAGGCGCATATCCGCAATGCAGCGCGGCTCGCACCCTACGGCCTTCGCGATGCGCCTGCGCACCAGATTCTACCCATGCGGAAG
>USEQ01000229.1 GCA_900553655.1 uncultured Slackia sp.
GTTCGAGGGGTGCAAGCCTATGGACGGCCCATCGAGAACATAAAGCGCACCCGTTGTACGACCCCGCACGGCACGAGCAAGCTGTACGCGCTGGCGCTCCCCCGTCGAAAGCGATGAGCTTGCACGGTCAAGGCTCAAATACCCCAGGCCCAGCTGCTGCAGGCGCCGCATGGGCTCGGCCATTTCGCCTACGATCGCGCGTGCCATATCGCGCACTTCGGAGGGCACCGCATCAGGAACCGAAGCCACCCATGCCGAAAGTTCATCGAGCGCCATCGCGCTTGCCTGCGGCAAGGTAACGCCGCCAATACGCGGCGCGCGGGCGCGGGCGGCAAGACGCGTTCCCCCGCAATCGGGACAAACGCCTTCTTTCAGGAACTTCGCCACGCGAGCAAGGCCTTTTTCGTCCTTTGCCTTCGAAAGCGAGTTTTCAACGGTGTAGACCGCGTTGAAATACGTGAAATCGAGCTCGGCGACTTGGCCCGTTTTCGGAGACTGGTAGATAATGTGGCGCTTCTCCGCAGGACCGTGAAATACGATATCGCGCTCTTGCTCGGTCAATTCGCGAAACGGCACGTCTATGCGCACGCCCATCTCCTGCGCCACCTGTGGCATGAGCGACCACATGAGCTGACGCCACGAAGCCACAGCGCCGTCTTGGATACTCAGCGATTCGTCCGGTACCAACGTGGATTCGTCCACTTCGCGCACCACGCCTGTGCCCGAACACGCAGGACAGGCGCCCGCACTGTTGAACGCCAGCTCTTCGGCGCCGGGGCCGAAAAACTCCGCGCCGCAGACAGGACACGCAAGCGGCTTCTCAAGCGCCACATTCACCGAAGCCGGCACGTAATGGCCATGGGGACACACGTGCTCTGCTACGCGCGAAAACAGAAGGCGAAGATAATTCAGCAGCTCCGTGGAGGTGCCGAACGTGGAATGAACGCCGGGAATGCCCGGGCGTTGACGAAGCGCAATGGCCGCGGGCACGTGCAGCACTTCGTCGACCTGCGGGCGAGAATCTTGCGCGATACGGCGACGTGTATACGTGGAAAGCGCATCGAGGTAGCGGCGCGAGCCTTCGGCGTATAACACGCCCAAGGCAAGCGAGCTTTTACCCGAGCCGGAAACGCCCGCAATGCCCACAAGCTTTCCCAGGGGAATATCGACGTCGATATTCTTCAGGTTGTGAACCCGCGCGCCGCGCACCTCGATGCAATCCGGCGCGGCAAACGCCTGAGCGCCCCTGCCACCTTCTTCGTGCATCTTTCGCATACCGCCCCTTTCGTCTTTCGAGGCCCATTCATTCATAGCCAGAAAACCTTGCTAGAGCGCCTTGAGGCGCATTTGAGCTGGTACAATATGCATATCAGGATAGAAAGGAGCCATGATGAAAGTTTTTGGGCTCGGCTTTCCCGAATTGGCAATCACTTCTGCCGTCTTCGCAATTCCCCTCGTTATCGGAGTGCTGCTCATTGTAGCCCTTGTCCTTGGCATCAGGGCGCTTCTGAAATACCTCCGCAGCACCGACTGACAACAATCGCATCTTGAATTAACGAAGAAGGCTGGCGCAATCCGGTTGCACCAGCCTTCTGTACATACGAAACGAATTTACGCCAGCTGCGCCTCTACCACATCGGCGATGGTACGAGCATGGGCGTCGGCCACATCCTGCGTTTCGGCCTCCACCATGACGCGCACCAAGGGCTCGGTGCCGCTGGTACGAACCAGCACACGGCCGGAATCTCCCATGGCCTCTTCGGCGGTACGCACGGCGCCCCAGATTGCCTCGTTGCCGTCAAGCGCATGTTTGTCCTTCACGCGCACGTTAATCAGCGTTTGGGGGAAGCGAACCATGACCTTGATAGCCTCCTCGACCGGCTTTTCGCTTCGACGAACCGCCGCCAGGAACTGACATGCCGTCATAAGGCCGTCGCCCGTGGAATTGTGTTCGAGCAGAATCATATGGCCCGACTGCTCGCCGCCAAGGACGTAACCACCTTCTCGCATGGCCTCAAGCACATAGCGATCGCCCACCTTGGTCTGAAGCACCTCGATGCCCGCTTCGCGCATTGCATGCACGAAGCCCAGATTGGTCATGACCGTGGAAACGGCGACGTTGCCCGGCAAGCAGCCGCGATTCTTCAGGTCGATGGCAAGCACGGCCTCCATCATGTCGCCGTCAATCTCCGTGCCGTCGGCAGCGAGCATCATCACGCGATCGGCATCGCCATCGTGTGCAATGCCCACGTCGGCGCCGCTTTCCGCCATAAGCTCGGACAGTGGGCCCAGATGGGTCGATCCGCATTCGACGTTGATGTCATTTCCATCGAAATCGTCGTTGATGACCGTTACCTCGGCACCTAGGCGGCGAAGCGCCTCCGCGCTGGTAAGAGACGAAGCTCCGTGGCCGGTATCAAGCGCCACATGCAGCCCCGAGAAATCGACGCCCTGGGCTTGGATGGAGTTCACCACGTGATCGATGTACATCTCGCAGGCGTCTTCGACCTCCACAGCAACGCCCACCAAAGCACCCGCAGGCATGGAGGCCTCTTCGCCCTGCTGGAGCACGCGCTCGACCGCACCCTCAAGGCCACCCTCGGCGATGAACTGCTCAATTTGGTCTTCGACAGAATCAGGCAGCTTGAAGCCCTGGGCGTCGAAGAATTTGATACCGTTGTACTCTGGCGGATTGTGGGAAGCGGAAATGACAATGCCGCCGTCGGCATGCAGCTCGCGCGTAAGCAGCGCAACGGCCGGCGTGGGAATGACCCCGGCCAAAAGCGCGTCGCCGCCAGCGCTGGTGATGCCGGCCACGACGGCCGCTTCCAGC
>USEQ01000230.1 GCA_900553655.1 uncultured Slackia sp.
ATCATGACCCCGGCGAATATCATCACCATGGTCCGCATCTGTCTCGTGCCCGTTTTCGTGGTTGCCATCATCAGCCCTTGGCCCGAGTGGATCGGTTTTGCGGAGCTCGACGTGTGGAAGGCATGGATCGCGGCGGGAATTTTCGTCGTAATCTCGTGCACGGATTGGCTCGACGGCTATCTCGCCCGAAAGCGCAACGAGGTGACCGACTTCGGCAAGTTCATGGACCCTCTGGCGGATAAAATCTTGGTGACGGCGGCTTTGCTCGTGCTGATCGAGCTAGGGGCCTTGCCAAGCTGGGTCGTTCTGCTCATCGTGGCCCGTGAATTCATCGTCTCGGGCGTGCGCATGGTGGCCGCAAGCAAAGGGGAGGTAATTGCCGCTTCGTGGTACGGCAAATTCAAGACCGTCTTTCAAATGATCGCCATCGTGCTTTTCGTGGTCAAGGAAAGCCCTGTTCTGCATGACGCTTCGGAGTCCGTCTATCTTGCCGTATACGCCCTGAGCTGGTTCGTCATGCTCATCGCCCTCGTTCTCACCGTGGTCTCTATGGTCGATTACGTCTCGAAGGCGCGCCATCTGATCGGGTTCAGGCCGAAGCGCACTGCGTCTGAAAGCATCGTCGAAAACGAAGTGAGCGTGGCTCAGCGCGTGATCGATGCGGCCCGCGAGCGCTCTTTGACCCTGGCGACGGCCGAAAGCTGCACGGGCGGTCTTATCGCGGCTGCGCTGACCGACGTCCCCGGCTCTTCCGAGGCGGTGCTTGGCGGCATCGTCAGCTATGCGAACGAGGTCAAGCGCGATTCCCTCGGCGTGCCCGAGGAAGTTTTGAGCGAGTACGGAGCGGTGAGCGAACAGACCGCGTGCGCGATGGCGAAAGGGGCGCGTGAAGCGCTCGGCGCCGATATCGCGGTTTCCGTGACGGGCATCGCAGGTCCCGGCGGCGCCGTTGCTGGCAAGCCTGTGGGCACGGTATGGGTCGGTGTGTCATGCGTGCAAGGCACGGCTGCTCGGCTTTATCATTTCGAAGGCGACAGGGACGCCGTTCGTGCGCAGACCGTCGAAGCCGCGCTTTGCGCAATGCTCGAGAAGGCTACGGATTAGGATCGAATGAGATTCCGTTTTGATTCGGGAAGGAAAATCCGCCTAAGCTCGCAAAGCGCAGGCGGATTTTTTTCGTGAAGGCGCCAAGGAAGACGTGGTTAGATAATGCCAGTCATTCGCTATGTTTCACTATGGATGATTGACACAAGAACAAATGTTCGCAATAATAAGGCGATCTCAATATCGTGCGGTCGCAAGGCCGAACCAAGGAGCGGCAATGAACCAAGATCTAGAAAAATCGCTGAAGCTCACTACCGACCAGATCGAGCACAAATTCGGCAAAGGCTCCATCATGAAACTAGGGGAAGGGGGCCAGAACCTCGAGGTAGGCGTTATACCTACGGGCGCTCTCCCTCTTGATGCGGCGCTCGGTATCGGCGGCGTTCCCCGCGGGCGCATCGTCGAGATCTTCGGTCCTGAATCAAGCGGCAAAACCACGCTTGCCCTTCAGATTCTCGCCGAGGCCCAGGCGCTCGGAGGCGTCGTCGCTTTCATCGATGCAGAACATGCGCTCGACCCCACCTATGCAGCCCGTCTCGGGGTCGATATAGACGAAGTCCTTATCTCCCAGCCCGATACAGGAGAGCAGGCGCTTGAGATTTGCGACATGCTTGTGCGCTCCAACGCTATCGACGCCATCGTTATAGACAGCGTTGCGGCCCTCGTGCCTCGTGCCGAAATCGAGGGGGAAATCGGAGACAGCAGCGTAGGCCTACAGGCGCGTCTCATGTCCCAGGCCCTTCGAAAACTTGCTGGGTCTCTCTCGAAGTCGAACACGACATGTATTTTCATCAACCAGCTGCGCGAGAAAATCGGTGTCATGTTCGGCAATCCGGAAACCACGACGGGCGGCCGTGCCTTGAAGTTCTTCTCGAGCGTTCGTATCGACATTCGTCGTAGCGAAACGCTTAAAAACAAAGGAAACGAGCCTGTGGGCAATCGTGTTCGTGCCAAGGTCGTCAAGAACAAAGTGGCACCGCCGTTTCGTCAGGCGGAATTCGACCTCATGTACGGAACGGGCATTTCTCGCGAAGGCTGCATCGTGGACATGGGCGTCGAAGCCGGCGTAGTGAAGAAAAGCGGCGCCTGGTACACCTATGGCGAACAACGTCTCGGTCAGGGCAGGGAAGCGGCAAAGGAGACTTTGCGCACCAATCCGGATTTGCGCGACGAACTCGAGGCCCAGGTGCGTGAGCACTTCGATATCCCTAGCGCTTGTCCTGACGAATCTCAGTCCGAGTAATGCAGGTTGTGGTCCGTCTAGTCAAGCAAGGGGTGAATCATGCCGATTATCGACGAGGCATTTTTATCGACGCTTGTGCATGAGCCCCTTGCTCCGGTCGTGCCGGAGGGGGAAGAGAAGGCGTTTTCTCGCATTTCTCGCCTGGTGGCCTCCCGTGAGCGGTGCACCAGCGAGCTTGCGGGACGCCTTGCGCAAGACGGGTTTTCGGAGCAGGATGCGCAGAGCGCTATCGCTCGGGCCGTCTCGTGCGGCATGGTGGATGATCTTCGCTATGCGGATATCCTCATTCGCTCTAGGGTGTCCCAAGACAGGGGTCGCGCGGGTATAGAGGAAGAGCTGAATCGCTACGGTATCGACCCCCGTCGGCTTGCCGGTTGGCCGGACGAATACTTCGGCACCGACGATAGAGCCTCGGAGGAAGAACGCGCTTTCGGCTTTCTCTGTCGCAAACCCCCTCGCTCGAAGAACACCTATGCTGCC
>USEQ01000231.1 GCA_900553655.1 uncultured Slackia sp.
TATGCTGAACGACCAGGTGAAAAAGGGCGGCGTTATGGCGTCGAGCTACGTCGGCGGCCTTTCCGGCGCGTTCATTCCCGTGTCCGAGGATAAGAACATGATCGATGCCGCAACAAGCGGGTGTCTGACCATCGAAAAGCTCGAGGCTATGACATGCGTCTGCAGCGTCGGCTTGGACATGATCGCCATTCCCGGCGACACGACGGCTGCCACCATTTCGGGCATTATCGCCGACGAGGCGGCTATCGGCATGGTTAATCAGAAAACCACGGCGGTTCGCGTGATTCCCGTTATCGGAAAAGGCATCGGAGAAACGGCCGAATTCGGCGGGCTTTTGGGATATGCTCCCATCATGCCGGTGAACTCGAAGAGTTGCGAGGCGTTCATTAGTCGCGGAGGCCGCATACCCGCGCCAATTCACTCGTTCAAGAACTAGTACGAATTTCGTCTGGGCAATTGGTTGGCTGCATCTGACAGATACCGTTGAAAGCGCGGGATATCCCGCGCTTTTTCATGGGCGGCCGTGGCTTGGGAGTCTTGCGGGGCCGAATATGCAAAGCTTTTTCGCTTGTGAGCTCGCTTCTACATTGCCTTTGCGACGATGTTCGTTAAAACCCCAGATGACATGTATGCCGAAAAGGAAGGCGCGGTACAATTTTGACGTGAGTACCGTTTCTTGTGCAAGATTCGGTTCAGAACCGAAAATACTTCGCAGTTGAGCAGGACTGGCCGCGCTGCGTGAGTGGCATATCGGAATTGGAGGGAACTATGGAGCAGGGCAAGAGCCTTCAGCGCACGGTGCGTCTGTATGAGGAACGCGACCTTGCGGCAATGCGCGACATTTGGAATGAGGTCGTACGCGACGGAGCTGCGTTTCCTCAGATAGACGAATTGGCGGATGATAACGAGGCTAAGAAGTTTTTCGACTCGCAGACGGCTACGGTGGTCGTCGAATCTGAAGGGCGGTTGCTGGGGCTGTATATTCTGCACCCGAACAATGTCGGGCGTTGTGGGCATATCGCCAACTCGAGTTATGCGGTGGCCTCTGCGGCTCGAGGCGTGCATTTAGGGGAGGCTCTCGTGCGCGATTCGCTCATTCGTGCTCGCGACCTGGGGTTTCGCGTACTTCAATTCAATGCGGTGGTGGCAAGCAATGTCTCCGCGCTGCACTTGTATGAAAAAATAGGCTTCAAGCAGCTTGGCGTTATTCCAGGAGGCTTTCTCAATAAAGACGGTGAATACGAAGATATCATTCCTCATATATACGATTTGACTACGCTGTAATGCACATACGTGCTTCGCCAGGCTTTGCTGCGGCGAAGCACGTATGCGGAGCTGCTTCGCCGCGGGGTCTCATGCGTTGCGAGTCGTTGCCGCTTTGCGTGCCGCGCTGCGGCGTGGTGCGATGTTGGACTTTGCCTTGCAAGAAAGGAAAGCTGTGCCTTATATAGAAGTAGACAACCTTGACGACCCGAGACTTGATGCGTACGCTCGCCTGACCGAGGCCCAGTTGCGCAACAGGCTCGAGCCCGAAAAGGGCATTTTCATAGCGGAGAGTATCAAGGTCATTGAGCGGGCGCTTGCGGGTGGTATGCAGCCGATTTCTGTGCTCATGACTCCCGAATGGCTCGAATCGGCCGCTTCAACCGTCGATGCAATCGAGGCGGCCGCTCCCGAAGAGAGCGGTATTCCAATTTTCGTAGCTCCCGAAAACGAGCTTAAGAAGCTGACGGGCTTCGCTCTAACGCGTGGAATACTGTGCGCCATGCGTCGTCCTGTTCTGCCGAGCGTCGAGGAGCTTCTTGCTCAAGTGGACGTAGAACGCCGGAGGAAAGCTCGGGCGTGCGGTGTTCCGGATGACGGGCGTCGCCGCGTTGCCGTGCTTGAAGGCATTGTGGATCATACGAATGTCGGTGCGATTTTTCGTTCTGCCGCAGCACTTGGCGTAGACGCGGTGTTGGTGACGCCGACATGCTGCGATCCGCTTTACAGGCGTGCAGTGCGTGTGTCCATGGGCACCGTGTTTCAAGTTCCGTGGACGCGTATTGGTGAATCGGTGCGCGACTGGCCGGCGTCGGGTCTTGCTCGACTCGATGCTCTCGGCTATAAAACAGCCGCTCTCGCCCTCTCTGACGATTCTATTGCTCTTGGGGACGAGGGACTTGCCGCATGCGAGAAGCTAGCCTTGGTTTTCGGAACCGAGGGCGACGGCCTTTCCAGGAAAACCATCGAAGGGTGCGATTATACGGTGCGGATTCCCATGATGCATGGCGTCGATAGCCTAAACGTCGCCGCTGCCTCGGCCGTGACGTTTTGGGAGCTCTGCCGATAAAGGGTCGCATGAAGTGCGTAGTACGGCAACCATGATGCTCTGGCAAAAGTAATTCACGCCGCCTATCTCGCAAGATGAGCGGCGTGAATAAGAAGGGAAGAAAGCGGCACAAGCCATAGATGAGAGAGGAGGGCCCGTGCCGATTGGCTTATTGTAAAGCTATTAAGAGAATTCTTGCCGACATTTACCGAGCTTTAACGGCGTAGCCTGAATCAACGCCCGTCTTCTAGGCCTCGTTAAGTCTAGAAGGCGGGCGTTTTGTTTCTTCGTCCCTTTGCGTAGGCGAATCCCGTCGGCGAGCTTTTTACGCGGTTGACCGAAACGCGGAGGTGGAGGACGTTTCTTTGGTGCATTTCGAGACGTATGTCATCATCCTGCGGTGTGGTTCGTTTTACACACAAGATGCTGTGGAATATCCCAAGTTTTCAACAATCTTTCTGAAATAAGTGTAAAAGTAGGGCATAAGTTACTTCT
>USEQ01000232.1 GCA_900553655.1 uncultured Slackia sp.
CGGGCACGGCGCAGGGGACGGCTCCTCGGCCTTGGGCGAGGGCGCGTGCGAAGGCGCCGAAGGCCATGGCGCGCATGATGGACGAGGGACGCACGGCGAGGGATACCGCGGAGGACGAAGCTCCTCCTAGATTAGGCAAGCGTTGACAGGCGCCCCTGATGGCCGCATATTACGCGTGCTGCGCACCCTTCGCGTTCCATCACGGCGCGAAAGCCTCGAAGGGCGAGGTCGTATTCGTTGTTGTTTTCCGACACGTGCATGGCCGCCACGGCTTGAAGACGGCTGCCGAGAAGGGACGCGAGCTCTTCGGCGGCCTGTTCGTTCGAAAGGTGCCCCTTGTCGGAAGCGATGCGCTGCTTGACCACATAAGGATAGGGTCCTTCGTGCAGCATCTTGGGATCGTGGTTGCTTTCGAGGGCAAGCAGCCGCACATCGGCGAGGTGGGCATGCGCCTGCGGCGTCACGATTCCCGTATCGGTCATAAAGCCTGCCGTATCGCCGCTTGCCTCGAAGCGGAAGCCGAACGATGCCGCCGCGTCGTGCGAGGTCGCAAAGGGGAAGATGCTCATGCCCGCAGCCGTCAGGCATTCCTCGGGGTGGAAATTGCGCGTTCCGCATGCTGAGGTGGCATCCTGGACGGCCTTGCTTGCCCGAACAGTTTCGTCTGCGGCGTAGACAAGGGGCTGGCGGCCCATCTTGGCGAGCCCTCGCATAACCACGCCGAGCCCCTTGGTATGGTCGCCATGGTCGTGCGTAATGAGCACGGCGTCTATGTTCGCGGGGTTGAAGCGCGCTTCGTCACAGCGGGCAAGGAAATCGCGCTTGCATATGCCGCAGTCGATGAGGACGCCGCGTCCGGTCTGGTCGTTTTCGACGATGGTCGCGTTACCGCGGCTCCCGCTTGCGAGTATATGGAGTTTGAGCATGCTGCCTTGCCTTGTTTCGTCTCTCTGTTTCGTGCGCACTTGATTATACGTTGCTTCCGAGTTGTTTCTTTCGGAACACGCCTCATCCGCTATCATTGCTCCGAAACAAGCAAGACGTGACAAAAGGGGAAAAGGGGACGTCGTGGAGGAACAGAAGGCCGCTGAAGTGGCGGGCGAGAGCAAAGAGACCGTTTCGTGCGAACGCGAGAAATCGAGCATTAAAGACCGAATGGCCTTACCTGAGCCGAACGTCATCAAGCTTGCGAAGGAAAGCGGCGGCTCAGCTTTAGGCTCGTGGGTCGGGCTTGCGCTCATGGTGGCCGTCGTTGCCGCGCTGCTTGTCGGCCTGCCTATGGTCTTTCCTGTGCCCTCCGGGATGGATTTGCCGCATCAGGGCTTCGCCCATATCGTCGCATTCGCCATCGCGGCGTGTTGCGGCATTTTGTATGTGCGTGTTCGCGAACATCGCCTTGAAAGGTCCATGGGTTTCGCGCGCAATGACGGAGCGGCACTATGCCTGGTCGGCGCCGTAGCGGGCGTTGTGGGACTTATGATGGTCTTCGCTCTTTTCAAAGGGGCGGGAATCGTGAGCGATTCCGGCATTAGCACGCAGGTTTCCGTGATAGCCCTGGCCCTTGCGTTCGCCGGATACGTCATCCTCGCGCTAGGACAGGAGGTCTTTTGCCGAGGGTACGTGCTCACGTCGTTTTCCGCGCGGTACTCGGTTGCCGTCGGCATGGTTGTCCAGACGGTCGTGTTCGCGCTGTTCCATGTATTGCTTGTGGGTCTGAGCGTGTTCTCCGTCGTCAACGGCGTATTGATGGGTGTGATGTTCGGGCTTATGTTCCTCAAATTCGGCAGCATCTGGCCCGCGGTCGGTTTTCATAGCCTCTGGTATTTCGTCCAGTATGTCATTCTTGGCGTCATGCCGGGCGCGCAGGCGGGTTCGTATGCGACCATCATGACGACGACGTACGATTCGAGCAACGTGCTGCTTTCCGGTGGCGCGGGCGGTTTCGAGGCGAGCGCTTTGGCGGCAGCGGTATATGCGATCGCTATTGTATGTCTGCTCGTGCTGAAGCCGCGCGATGCTGACATAGATTCGATTGCATTCGTCAATCTGGGCGAAACGGTCGTTATCGGCGCCGAAGACGAGGATGACGAGGAAGAAGGGAGAAAAAGCCGCCGACAAGCGAGGGTGCGGTGAATCCGGTTGCAAAGCGGATGAGAAAAAGGAGTCGTAAACGGGCTTTCCGATGCGCCGCATGAGCGGCGCATCGTCTGTTTCTGGAAGGGAAACGTTCTTACAGAGAAGCTTCGTCTCGCGGCGTAAACGTTAGGATATCGGCGTGCCGCAGGGATGCGTCGGGGTTTCGTCGAATGCGGCATCGCTGTGTACAAGGGCATAGAAGCGATACCCGCCCGAAAGATTCGAGCATGCAAGGCCGTGGCCGGCGAGCATGCGGCATGCCACGTAGCTTCGCAGGCCGCTGTGGCAATTCACGTACACCGTGCGTTCGGGGTCGAGCTCTTCCGTACGGCCGCGCAGCTCGTCGAGGGGAATGTTGATTGCGCCCTCAATATGGCCTCGTGCGAACTCTCCTTCCGTGCGAACGTCCAGGAGCTGGGCGCCTTCTTGCTGCAAGCGGGCGACGTCGCTCCAATGATGCTGCGCCACCAAGCCCGCTCGAATGTTTTCGATGACGAATCCGGCCATGTTCACAGGGTCTTTCGCCGAAGAATACGGAGGCGCGTATGCCAGGTCGAGTTCCTCGAGGTCTGCCGCGGTCATGCGCGCGCGAATGGCCGTTGCCAAGACGTCGGTTCGTTTGTCGGCCCCTTCGAAGCCCACGATCTGCGCGCCGAGGATACGGCCGC
>USEQ01000233.1 GCA_900553655.1 uncultured Slackia sp.
GGTTTCGTAGCTCTTATTGTTCTTATTGGTGTCGCAGCCAACAAGGTCTTTCATATGATGGGCAAATTCGATCGCGCATTCGCCGAATACCTTACCGCGAACTCTAGCCTTTTCCGTCAGGGCATAGAACAAGGTGCTCGCCTCTGGCTGGGAGCCGGAATCAAGCGGGGCGCGGCGCTCAACGCGGACAAACGGATTACGCCTTGCCTCGTCGGAAGCGAGCCTGTTTGCAAGACGAACCATTTCCGCCGCATCAAGGGTGACGGCGAGAGCGCGGCGCGCTTCCGCCTCTGCGCCATGAGCCTCGTCTATAACCCAGAAACGAATATCGGGAAGCAGGCCCCCATCGGCGGCCACATCGCAGAAAAACAGAGAGTGGTTCGTCACCACGACATGCGCCGTTTCGGCCTTTTTTCTCAAGCCGTGCACAAAGCAATATGTGCCGTAGTAGGGGCATTTCCTTTTAAGGCAATCCCTCGACGTCGTGGTGAACGTGTATCGAGGCAGCGTCTTAAAATCAAGCTTCAGCCCGTCCAGGTCGTCGTACTCCGTCTGCTCGACAAAAGAGAGGAGCGCAGCAATGGAAGGTGCCTGGCTTACCTGCTTTCCCATGACCATGACGCTTGCGGCCCCGTCGCTTGCCAGCTTGTCGATCAGTCGAAGGCAGGGATAGTGGGAGAACCCCTTGAGGGCAACATATTCGAGCGCGCCAAAACCCTGTCGCTTCAGCCCTTCGTTTAGCAAAGGAAGCTCTTTGTATACAATCTGGTCGAGAAGCGCGTTCGTCTTCGTGGCGATGCCAACGACGGCATTGTTCCTCAACGCGATAAGCGCGCTCGGAAGAAGATACGCCATGGACTTTCCTACACCGGTCCCTGCCTCCACGACGAGGTTCCTCCCCGTCGAGAACGACTTGAGAACCTGAGACGCCATGACGTTCTGCTCGGCACGAGGTTCGTAACCCTCGTAAAGCCCGCCTACTATGCCCCGGGAAGAAAACGCCTCTTCCACTTCGCATGCATCGGGAAACTCCAAAACGCCGCTTTTTCCAAGCTGGGTCAAAGACGCATCCGTATCGCAAGCGGCATAAAGCTCGCCCTGGACTTCCGGATGCGAAGAATCACTTTCCCGCGAACCCCAAGCAGCCCCTTTCGCGAAACGAGCGGAACGAAGCCCCCTGATGGTAAGCGGATAGCTCTTCCTCTGAATTCCAGGTCCCGTTTTCGCCTCTTCAAGCGCAGCCATGTGACCCGCCATACAACCGAACACCGCACCCGTCGGCCATTCTTCGACGGGCGCAAGCCCCGCGATGTATTCAACGAGATCGAGGGGCATCGCCTGGATGGCGGCGAGCAGAATCCTGTATACGGCGCACAACGCCTCGACATCGGCATCGGCGCGATGCGTTGACAGAGGAGCGTCAAACGCCCTCACCAAGTCTATAAGCCTATGCGACTTCAAGCGAGGAAGCGCAATGCGCGCCAAATCGAGCGAATCGACCCAGAGATTCTCGAGCAGAGGGTAGCCCGATGGCGTTTTCGTTGCGAAGCCTTTGTCGAAAGCGGCGTTATGAGCAACCACCGTCGCGTCACCGACAAACTCGGCCAAGCGAGCACGTGCCTCGTCCGGAAGGGGCGCATCCATTACGTCTTCGTCGTGGATATCGGTCAGACGAGCGACTTCGTCAGGAATATGCTTCCCGGGATTGACGAACGTCACGAACCATTCCGTCACAACACCGCGTTCGAGGCGGGCGGCCGCTATCTGCGTGAGCTCGTCGTGGTTTTGCGAAAAACCCGTCGTCTCGGTATCGAGGATAACGACATTGCGATCGAGGTCGCCGAAATCGGAGGCTTCCGCATCGTTTTTCAAAGCTGCATAGCGCTCGACGATGTCATCTGGAGTACCCTGGGATACGAAGTCGTATACACTCATGTTCTGCATACCCTCATCTTTCAATCAATCGTAGACGGTAAGCCTACCACGAAAGGAACACCATGACGCCTCTCAACGCGTCCGACATTTATTTCGGCATGTATGCCACATTTCAGACGGCAGACAAACGCAGCGGCGCAGCGCTTGCGGGCCCCGATAACGCGGTCGGGGACAGAGGAACCATAGAATGGAGACTTGACGAGCGCAAGCATCGCCAAGCGTGGCTCGTGAATCCTTACGGGCAAGCTATCGGCTTCCTCGATCAAGACGTCTCGCATGCGCTTGCCGTCCTGCAAGCCAAAGACTGGGAAATCTCCTATATTCTCAGTTTCACCGCCTACAGCGAGGGCCTCGGAGAAAACGCCTATTGGGGGCAGGTCGCGATCATTGCCTATTCGCCGAAGTATGCAGAATCGTTTCGATCGTTCGTGACATCGTTCGCCCGAGAAGCCGCTCAGGGTCTACGCCCCGACCCTTCTTTGAGCGCCCGTTTGGCCGAAGAAATCGCGAAGGACCCGTCAAGCTGGAAGCCTTCGAGCAAAGTAAGAATCCCCGACAGCGAGGCATCGAGCGTGATATTGAAAGATCACAGGAGCATGCATGACAAAGTGCTCGACCTCGGAAGAAGCAAGAATGTCGGATGCTATATCGTAAGCTGGGCTTTCATCCTAGGCATCGTCGCGTGCGCCATATGGCTCTTGCACCGTATAGGCGTCCTCTAGCACCTAAAGAAAAGGCGCGGTTTTCACCGCGCCTCAGAACCGGTCCTCTATGAAAGAGCGAGCTCAATAAGCTTCTCGCAAACCCGAGGAAAGTCCATGCCAACGACACGAGCAGCGTCGGGAATCAAAGA
>USEQ01000234.1 GCA_900553655.1 uncultured Slackia sp.
CGTCGAAGAAAGGGCGGGGTCGCTTCCTGCGCCCTGCGGACGAAGGGCACAGGCTTCGTTGATGGTTTCGCGTATGGCGGCGAGGGAGGTGCGGCCGTCGAGAGATGCGTGGTAGTCCGAGGCGAATTCGCGGATAGGGCGGAAATACTCGGGGACCATGATGAGGACCGAGAGCGCCGGAAGAAAAGAAAGCGTGCCCTCGACCAGGCGGAATCCCATCATGATGGCCACGGCGGCAAGCGCCAGGGTGGCGAAGGTGTCGAGGACGGCGCTCGAGAGGGTGGCGATGCGTAGCGTTTTCATGGTGGCTTCGCGGAAGCGTTCGGAAACGGCGAAGATACGGCCCGCGTGGTCGCGGCTGCGTCCGAAGGCCTTGAGTGTGTCGATGCCGCGCAGCGAATCGATGAAATGATTAGACATGCGCTCGAATTCGCCGTGTCTCTTTGCTGCGTCGTCTTTGGCGGTGTATCCGATCATGACCATATACAGAATGATGAACGGGAAGCAGGCAAGCGCGATGAAGGCCGAAACCAGATCGAGAGGAATCATGGCGATGAGCAGGACCAAAGGTACGATGCCAACCGCGGTCATCTTCGGAATGATGAGGGCTATGTAGGCTGCGACATGCTCGGTTCCCTCGATGGCGGAATTTACCACGGCGGCGGATCCACGTTTGCCGACAAGCGCAGGCCCGGCCTCGAAGGCGGTTTGAAGCAGCGATTCGCGCAGCGAATCGGCCTGTCGGTAGGCGTATCGGTCGAGCATGCGGTCTTGCATGGCGAGAATGACCTGACGCGCAACGAAACAGCAGAAGAACAGGGCTATCCACACCGCCTGCTCTTCGAGCGTGCTTCCTCGCCATACGCCGACGATCGCTTGGGCGAGCCCGACGGCCTGACCGACGACGGCGAGCGCCCGTGCGATGGTGAGGGCGACGACGACCGCCATAATGGGCTTGATGCCGTCGAGTTCGAATATCGCCCGATCGAACATGCCTTGCCTCGTTTCTTATCGAGAAAGCGCGGGCACTGCCGAGACGCCCGCGCTTTGTCCAGTAAATGATACATATATTATAACAATTAGGTATTGCCTAGAATGCAGGCTCGCAATCCTTTAAAGTCCGAGTCCCTTCGCAACGTTGGCTATGAAGTCCTGCACGTTGGTGACGACGCCACGCGAAGAAAGCGACCCGCGGTCGGTAAGCTTGTTGACGGCGAATTCGGAAATGTCCACGCAGTAGAAATACACCTGGCGGATGGTTCCGTCGTCAAGCACGCGATAGGAAGGGGTCATATTGCCCGTGGCGATGGTATGCAGCATGGTGGCCATGCAGATGACCGTGGTGGCTTTGCGGATGTGGTCACGCATGGCGCCTTGCGCTTCGTACGCGTTGCCGATGACCGGGGGAAGGGGGCCGTCGTCGCGGATCGACCCCGCCAGCACGTAGGGAACGTTGTTTTTCTCCAAAGCGTACATGATGCCGTCCTGGACGTTCTCCTCTTTGATGAACTTTGCAATCGAGCCGTGGTATTTCACGCGGTTGATGGTGTCGAGGTGGTGGTAGTGGCCGTTCGGTCGGTTCTCTTGCGTGTCGATGTCTTGCCCGAGCGCGGTGTGGAGATAGGCACCTTCGAGGTCATGCGTTGCAAGAGCGTTGCCGGCAAAGACGGCGTCTACGTATCCCGCCTCGATAATCTTGGAGAACGCGGTACGGGAGTAGCCGTTGAAAGAAAACGCAGGGCCCATGACCCAGACCACGTAGCCGTGGTCGCGTTCGTATTGCAAAAGCTCGTAAAGTTCGTCGTATTCGCGGGAGAATGCGGTCTCGCGCGAGCGGCCGAGGCGGAATGCGAAGTTCTCGCTTGGCTTGGTGGCGGCGCCGAATCCGTCGGTATGCACGAAGATGCCTTCCTGCGCGCCTTCGGTGCGCCCGCATACGATCAGGTCGCCTTTTTTGATCAGGCGGAACTCAATTACCAGGATGCGGCCGTTTTCGTAAACGGCGACGCAATCCATGCGGCTGTCTTCGGCAAGGAGCCACTGGCCGTCGATTTTGAAATATTCGGGATAGATACTCATGGCGTGATAGCCTTCGGGCGCCACGGTGTCTTTCGGTGCAGGGACAAGGGCGGCATCGGGCGCTTCCTTGAAAAGGGGTAGCGTGAAATCGGGTGCCGTGTAAGGTTTCAATTTGAAGCTCATAAAGACCGCCCTTCATATGAGTGTCGTTCGGTGACCACGTGCCTGAATGCCAAACCCCGGCGTCATGGCGCGCGCCCTCTCTCGTGCGCACTTGCGTCCGAACGGTGTTGTGCAAAATTGGTGACCAGGCATAAATTCTAGCAGACCTTCCGTTTCCTTATTGGCGCGGAGGCCTTCGTTGCAGCCATATAGGCGGCTATCGCGAATGCGCTGTCTGCGAGGTGGGGTGGTGACATGGTGCATGGCAGGGAAAGGTCGGCATATCCCTTTTTGCGCCGCTAGAAGTTTACCGTTTGCGAAAACGCATCGGTTTTACGCCGATCGTCTTCGTATCGGCGTTATTATGCTTTAGCATGCAATAGTAGCAGCACGCTGCCTTGCCTGCATGTGGCGGAATGGACGGCGCGTTCGTGCGATTCGTCGAGGCGGCAAGCCGATACGAAATGAAAGGTGGACCATGGCGAAGATTCAGATGACCACGCCGCTGGTTGAGATGGACGGCGACGAGATGACCCGTATCATCTGGCAGATGATAAAAGACGAGCTGATTTGCCCGTTCGTCGACCTGAAGACCGA
>USEQ01000235.1 GCA_900553655.1 uncultured Slackia sp.
GAAGCGAATGCCCTCGTCAAGCGGCGTGAACTCCAGGTTGGACGAGTTGATATCGGGCGGCAGAACGGGGATGTTGCTGTGCGTGCAGCTGGCGATGTACTTGATCAGCTTGTCCGCATTGCCCATGTAGCTGGAAAGCACCGCAGCCATGTATTCGTGCGGATAGTACGCCTTCAGATACGCCGTGCGCATAACCAGGATGGCATATGCCGCAGAGTGCGATTTATTGAACGCGTACTTCGCAAATTTCTCCGCGTCTTCCCAGATTTTCTCGGCAATCTCCAGCGAATAGCCGTTTTCCACCGCGCCGTTGCACCAGTCGTCCTTGAGCTTCATCATGACGTCGAGCTTTTTCTTGCCCATTGCCTTGCGAAGCTTATCCGCCTTGCCGGCCGAAAAACCGCTCATGACCATGGAGATCTGCATGATCTGCTCTTGGTAGACCATGGTGCCGTACGTTTCCTCGAGCAGGGGACGCAGACGGTCGTCATAGTAATGAACAGGCGTCTTGCCGCTTGCAACCTTGATGTAGTCCTCGACCATGCCGGACTCCAACGGGCCCGGACGGTTCAGCGCGATCGACGCCACGACGTCGGAGAAGCGCTTGGGTGGGAGGCGTGCGAACAGACCGACGTAGAGCGATCCTTCCACCTGGAACAGACCGTCCATATTGCCGGACTGCATGAGCTCGAACGCCTTCTCGTCCTCCGTGGGAATTTCTTCGGGGATGATCTCAACGCCGAAGCGGTCCTTGATGTTGCGACATGCGCGAGAGAGCACGCCCAGCGTACGAAGACCCAAGAAGTCCATCTTGAGCAGTCCCAGGTCGGGCGTGTAATGGCCGTCGTACTGAGTGATGATGCCGCCGCCCTTGGTATCGCGCTTCATGGGCACGTGGTCGGCCATAGGGTCGCGGCAGATGATGGTCGCACACGCATGCACGCCCTCGCCGCGCACGTTGCCTTCGATGGAACGCGCCGCGTCGATGACCTCGCGCGATTCGGGCTCGGTGTCGTAGGCCTTCTTGAAGTCGGGGTTGGTGGCAAGCGCCTTGTCAAGAGTGATGCCAAGCTCGTCGCCGACCATCTTGCACAGACGGTCGCCCACGCCGTACGGATGGCCCAAGACGCGGGCGGCGTCGCGGATGGCGTTTTTCGCCTGCAGCTTGCCGAAGGTGATAACGCCGGAAACGTGGTCTTCGCCGTAGACGTCTTTGATATGCTCGATGACCTCTTGGCGACGCTCGTCCTCGAAGTCGACGTCGATATCGGGCATCTCCACACGCTCGGGCGACAAAAATCGCTCGAACAGCAGGCCATTGGAAAGCGGATCGAGGTCGGTGATGCCCATGGCATACGCCACGATGGCACCTGCGGCCGAACCACGACCTGGTCCTACGCCGATTCCTTGGCTTCGCGCCCATTCGATGTATTCCTGCACGATGAGGAAGTAGGCCGGGAATCCCTGCTGGATGATGACGCTCATCTCGTAGTCGGCACGCTCCTGCACCTCGGAAGGCACGGGCGTCCCGTAGCGTTTTTCAAGGCCTTCGTTCACGCGCTTGCGAAACCAGCTTTCCTCGGTTTCGCCTTCGGGCAGCGGGAAGCGCGGAAGAATGGAGTCACGCTCCAGCTCGACGTTGCATTTTTCCGCCAACTCCACGGTGTTGTCGCACGCCTCGGGGAAATCGCGCATGACCTCGCGCATTTCCTCCTCGGTCTTCATATAGAACTCGTCGTTTTCGAAGCGCATGCGGTTTTCGTCATCCATGTTGGAGCCGGTGCCGATGCATAGCATGATGTCCTGCGCTCGGGCGTCTTCGCGCGTCAGGTAATGAAAGTCGTTGGTAGCGATAGTCTTCAGGCCCAATTCGTTGGCGATTTTCACCAATTCGACGTTCATCTCGTGCTGGGTCATGCCGCCATTGGTGGTAATGCCGTGGTCTTGCAGCTCCAGATAGAAATCGCCGGGTGCGTACAAGTCGGCGAATTTGCGCGCCCATTCGCGTGCACCTTCATGATCGCGCGCGTCGATGTAACGCGGGATGATGCCCGCAATGCAAGCCGAAGCCGCGATGACGCCTTCCGAATAACGCTGCAGCATATCGAACGTGGTGCGCGGCTTATAGTAGAAGTTATCCACGTGCGATTCGGACACCAGGTGCACGAGATTGTGGTAACCCACGTTGTTTTTCGCCAGCAGCAGCATATGGTACAGACGCGATTTGTTCTTCGTACCCACCTCGGGGTCTTCGGTGAAATAAATCTCGCAGCCGTAGATGGGCTTGACGCGTTTGCCGGTCTCTTTCTCCACCGCGTCGCACGCGTCGCACAGCTCGGGAATGCCGCACATAACGCCATGGTCAGTGATAGCGACGGCCGGCATATCAAGATCGGCGGCACGACGAACCATGTCCTTGATCTTGGTGGCTCCGTCGAGCATAGAGTATTCGGTGTGATTGTGAAGATGAACGAATGCCATTGCGCGCTTGCTCCTTGCTGCCTATGCCGTGTATTCCTGTGAACCGCATTCTTTGACGAAAAACTCAACGAGTCGTGTTTCGCATGCCATCATACCAGGCGAACAAACTTTCGAACATCGAACAGAATATGGAGTTTTTCGCACAACTTTTCTCGCCCGAATCCATCCTTTTTCTTTCAGGATTGCCGCCTCATCCTTGCCGCCGACAGGACATGTCGCTCAACCGCCATGCGCCCCTACCCCAGCGGCCACAGCAGCACGCCAAGACCGCAGGCAATCCCTACGGCAGCAC
>USEQ01000236.1 GCA_900553655.1 uncultured Slackia sp.
GTCACCGACCTGTTCGACGTGTCGGAGCTGG
Source organism: uncultured Slackia sp. (assembly GCA_900553655.1). Classification (GTDB taxonomy): domain Bacteria; phylum Actinomycetota; class Coriobacteriia; order Coriobacteriales; family Eggerthellaceae; genus Slackia. The sequence goes on from USEQ01000236.1 coordinate 32, forward strand.
CGCACCACGGACCCGAAAACATCTTCATTTGCTCGCTGAAGATCATCGGATCGTTCGCTCTGCTGTTCTTCATCAACGTGCCGCTGACGTTGATCATGCTTGTGTGCACCGTGGTTATGGCAGCCTATGCGACATGGATCAACTATCGCAAACGCGTCATTTTCACCGAGAATCGCCGCACCATGGCGGGCGTCAATTCGCGTATCCAAGACGCCCTTGGCGGCATGCGCGTGGTGAAGTCGTTCGGCAACGAAGTGCTCGAAGCGAAGAAATTCGAACATACCAACCGACTGTTCGTGGACACCAAAGAGCGCTCGTACAAGTTCATGGGGCGCTTTCATGCCGTGAATTCCCTGTTCACAGGCCTGCTTTATACCATCGTCGTTGTAGGTGGCGGCTACTTCATGGTGCAGGGGCAGATCGAGCCCACCGACCTGGCGATCTACGCCCTCTACATCGGCATCTTCCTCTCGCCGATCGAACAGCTTATCAACTTCGCCGAACAATTCCAGAAAGGGTATGCAGGGTTCCGTCGCTTCGCGGAAATCATGGCGATCACACCCGCCATCCAGGACCGGCCAGGCGCCGTCGAGCTGGAGAAGGCCGCTTGCACAAACGACGCCTCGAAGAAAGCGGCTCGCAAAACCAGCAGCTCGAACGAAGCAGACAACTCGAGCGTGCGCGGAGACATTCGCTACGAAAACGTCTCGTTCTCCTACGACGGCGCAACCGACGTACTGCACGATTTCACGCTGCATGCGCCCGCTGGCAAGACCACGGCGCTCGTGGGGCCAAGCGGCGGCGGCAAAACCACCACGTGTTCGCTGCTCCCCCGCTTCTACGACGTGCGCGAGGGGCGCGTGAGCATCGACGGCGCCGACGTGCGCGACGTCACGCTGGCGTCGCTACGCCGCACCGTGGGCATCGTGCAGCAGGATGTGTACCTGTTCGACGGCACCATCCGCGACAACATCCTCTACGGCAACCCCACCGCAAGCGATGCGGAAGTAATCGAGGCGGCCAAGCGGGCGAACATCCATGACACCATCATGGAATTCGAAAACGGCTACGACACCTACGTGGGCGAACGCGGCGCACGCCTTTCGGGCGGGCAGAAGCAGCGCATCTCGATCGCGCGCGTCTTCTTGAAAAACCCGCCGATCCTGATTCTGGACGAGGCCACGAGCGCGCTCGACAACGAAAGCGAACGCCATGTGCAAGAGTCACTCGCCGAGCTGTCGAAAGGGCGCACCACGCTCGTAATCGCGCATAGGCTTTCCACCATTCGCAACGCCGATAAAATTGCCGTCGTCGATGAAGGGCGCGTTGTCGAAGAAGGCACGCACGATGAGCTGATCGCTCTTGGCGGCACCTACGCACGCTATTGCGCCATGCAGTTCGGAGTGTAAGCAGGCACCATGCATCGAGCAGGACTCTCGTCCATCGCTCGAGACCGCGCCTGGCGGCGATGCGACCTCGTCAAGCTTCCACCCTATTGCCAAGCAGTTACTCTTTTTTCAGAGCAAACACACGCAGCGCACCTGGACGAACGGTAAGTTTGACAGGCAGGCACGGGCCGTCGTCACCGTCGACGCCGCAGCGAAGCCCGCCATCGACGCATGAGATTTCGATCGTCTTTCCATGCAGGAAAAGCACGCGGTCGTCCCCGTCCACGGCGTGCATCAATATGTCCGGAAGAAGAGCAAGCAGCGAAGGAAGCAACGCGTCCCTGAGCGCGATCAGATGCATTTCCCCGTCGGCCACGCTTGTCTGATATCTGGAGAATTCGTTCGCCAAGGCATTCGCGGAAAATGCCGAAAACGAGCTGATGTCTTCCTTGCGCTCTTTTCCATCGACCACGATACGCAGAGCATGATGCTCCCCGTCACCCATACGCAAAATCGTACTTGCCACGTAGGCGAGAAACCCGTATCGAGATTTGAGCTCGGGCGACACTTTTCGAATGCCCGCAGGCAGCGTTCCCCCTGTTACGGTATAGGCGAACGGCCGCCCGTTGACCAGCCCGATATCAAGAGGAATGGTTTCGGAGAAATCATACGATTCAATTGCTCTCAAGGCATCGGGCGCAATGCCGAGAGTACGAGCCAGCCCGTTGCCCGTGCCGCCAGGAAGCAGACCGAAGGCCGGCAGGCGGCTGTTTTCGCGCGCGCCTTCGAACAACCCGCGAAAGCTCAAACCCACCGTACCGTCTCCTCCCATGACGAACAAGGCGTCGTATTCCCGCTCGCGCGCCTCGCGCGCCCACACCTCGACATCGGCCGCGCACGACGACAACCGCACGTCCACGTTGGGAAAATGCTCGCCAAGGTGCGCCGCCACCCGTTCTGAAAGAGCACGCCCTTCCTTCTTCCCCGAATTCGGGTTCACAATAAGCATGGCGTTATTCACGGCAGACCCCTTTTTTCGGCGACATACGGACAACCCGAACGACGAAAACGGCCGCGGCGCCTCGACGAAGCCCGGCCGCACGCACGATTGCTAGCAGTCGCATCCGCAGCCATGACCGTGCCCGTGATCGTGGCCACAGCCGCATGCGCCTTCCTGCGCAATGTTGCCCGACGCCGCAAGCGCCGCCGCCACAGCCTGCTCTTCCGCAGTGGTCACCACGTCGTAAGGCCATTCGTCAAGAGCGCCGGCGTCGTAGACGTTCACGTAGCCGATCGCTTCC
>USEQ01000237.1 GCA_900553655.1 uncultured Slackia sp.
TGATAGGTCTCTTCCGTGCGAGGGACATGAACCGTGATGAAGTCTGCCGCCGACAGAACTTCGTCCATGCTGTCGCACAGGGCGACGCCGAGCTGGCTTGCGCGAGAGACCGAGCAGTACGGGTCGTAGCCGATCACGCGCATGCCGAACGCGCGAGCACGCTCGGCGACCAGGCCGCCGATACGACCCAGACCGAAAATAGCGAGAGTCTTCTCGAACAGCTCGTGTCCCATGAATTCGTCGCGACTCCAACGGCCTTCGTGCAAGGAGTTGCTTGCCGCGGGAATCTCACGCGCGGCGGCGAGCATGAGCGCCATGGTGTGCTCGGCTGCGGAGACGATGTTGCTAGTAGGAACGTTGCAGACGGGAATACCCGCCGCAGTGGCAGCGTCTACGTCAATATTGTCGCAGGTGACGCCAGCACGGCCGATGATTTTGCAGTTTTTCGCAGCCTCGATGACCTCCGCGGTCACGCGGGTGGCGCTACGGACGATGAGAGCATCGTATGCGGGCACCGCAGCGAGCAGCTCCTCGGGGGTCATGCCGTAGCGAGCATCGACTTCGTAGCCTTTGCCGCGAAGGATTGCTATGCCTTCATCGACTATTTTATCGGTAACAAGAATTTTCACGGCACACTCCCGTCCGTCTTATGCTTGCACGTATATCCGCTGCGAATCACAGCATATGGATTGGATTATACCGAGCACGCCGTATCGCAATGCGAGAAGACGGGAAACGGACGATTGAAGCGCATCAACGACGACGCTTGCTCACGAAATTCGCGAAACGCGGCGTTCGAAACAAAGGAAACGAGGCACGAAGCTTAAGACTTGCGACCAACGAGAATGCGAGGACGACCCGTGAGGTCGGCCTTCACCTCGACTGATTCATAGCCCGCACCGCGCGCGAGGTCCGCCGCGTCATCGAGGCATTCCTCGTGCAGCTCGCAAGCAAACGCGCCGCCAACGCGCAGCAGCCGGTGCATGACGGGAAGCATCCTCCTGAAAACATCCAACCCGTCAGGACCGCCCGCCAAAGCGAGCCTCGGCTCGAAATCGGACACTTCGTCGGGAAGGTTCTCCATGACGGCGTCGGGGATATAAGGCGGATTGGAAACCACCAGGTCGAACGAACTGTTCAGGCGCTCGGGAACGGCGTCCGCAAGGTTGCACTCCAAAACGCGAACGCGGTCTTCAAGCCCGAGGGCGGCTGCGTTTTCGCGGGCAAGCGCCACGGCTTCGGGGGCAAGGTCGGTTGCCACCACGCGCGCTCGGGGCCTTTCGTAGGCGATGGAGCACGCGATACATCCGCTTCCCGTGCAAAGATCGGCCACCAAAGGGGCGCACGAGGAATCGAGCGCGAGAGCCAGCCCTTCCCCGCCTTTCGCCTTTTGCCCTTCGTCGGCCTCTTCCTTCGGCGCAAGCAGCTCTTCGAGCTCGGCGTAGGAAAGCGAATCCACCGCGCAACGACGCTCAGGCGCCGGAAGAAGCGCCAACGCCTCGCTCACGAGCACCTCGGTCTCGGGACGCGGAATCAAAACGCCCGGACGAACCTTGACGGCGATATGACGAAACGCCACCTCGCCCGTGATGTATTGCAGAGGCTCCATGGAAAGCGGGCGTTCGAAATTGACATAGAGATCGATGCGGCGCAGGCCCGTGGCCTCGGAAAGGAGCCACTCGGCCGAGAGGCGAGCATGCTCGTCCCCTTTGCGCTCGAGAAACCCCACGGTCCAGTCGAGCGCCGCTTTGATCGTCCAGGTATCGGCGGGCTCAGGCACCCTAGACCGCCTGCTCCAGCTTGCGGGCGCGATCGGCGGCCTGCAAGGCGGTGATGACATCTCCCAGGTTGTCGCCCAGAAGCACGCCGTTGTAGGTGGCGTTAAAGCCAATGCGGTGATCGGTCACGCGGTCCTGGGGGCCGTTGTAGGTGCGAATTTTCTCGGCGCGGTCTCCCGATCCAATCTGAGCCAGGCGCTCGGCGCCTTCGGCGGCCTGTTGCTCGGCAAGCATCTTCTCGTAAAGGCGCGCGCGCAGAACGGCCATGGCCGCGATCTTGTTCTGCAGCTGCGATTTCTGGTCCTGAGACTGAACGACCAGACCAGAAGGAAGATGGGTGATGCGCACGGCGGAGTCGGTGGTGTTAACGCACTGACCGCCCGGGCCGCCTGCGCGATATACGTCGATACGCAGGTCGTTCTCGTTGATTTCGATATCGATCTCGTCCGCCTCAGGAAGAACAGCCACGGTTGCCGTAGACGTGTGGATGCGGCCCTGGCTTTCGGTCTTGGGAACGCGCTGGACGCGATGAACGCCCGATTCGAACTTCATAACCGAGTAGACCTTATCGCCCTTTACCTTGAACTGAATCTCCTTGTAACCGCCCGCCTCGGATGCGGAGACGTCCATGGTCTCCACCTTCCAGCGATGCTGCTCGCAGAAACGCATATACATCTTGTACAGGTCACCCGCGAAAATGGCGGCCTCGTCGCCGCCTGCGGCGGCGCGAATCTCGACGATGATGTTCTTGTCGTCAGCGGGATCGGAGGGGATGAGCATGAACTTGATATCTTCCTCGAGCGCGGGAAGCTTCGACTCGGCCGCAGAGATGGTCTCCTGGGCGAATTCCTTCATGTCGGGATCGTCGAGCATCTCCTTTGCATCGGCGATGTCGTCGCACGCCTGCACATACTCGCGAGCCTTTTCGACAAGCGGACCCTG
>USEQ01000238.1 GCA_900553655.1 uncultured Slackia sp.
CGACGGGCGGCGCGTCGCCGCAAGCCGCCCCCATTCCCCCTGTTGGTACTGTGCCTCCTCAATCCGCTTTTGTCCCCCCGATGACAGGAGTGCCCCCTCAGCCTGGATGCGCCCCTGGCCCCCAGAATATTCCAGGGCTTCCTCTCGTCCATTTGACGGGAGGCATGAAGTTCGGATGGGCCGTCGTAGGACTTCCCATGGGGCCGGTCGCCATCCTGCTCGCTTGGCTTACGAACGCCCATAATTTTCCGGAGGCGAAAAAGGATGCGATCAAGTTCTCCTTGTTCGGCTTCCTGGCGCAGTTCCTTATCTGGTTTGTGCTCATTGCGCTCTTCGGATGCGCCACATGCGCTGCGGTGACATCTGCGGCTGCTTCGTATCCGTACTACTATTAATCGATAGAGAGCGACAAAAGGCCGGGGTTCAAGCCCCGGCCTTTTCTGTGCGCACGGGGTTTCCGCTCCTTTCGCTATAGGGTATCGGCCTTCCGCATGGGCGAAGGGCACGATGCGAAAGAGCCACGGGGCTTCCATTGACATATCGTGTTTTCTGCTCGGTGTTTCCGTATCGTTGAATCTCATTTCGTGCAGAGTGATAAACTTCCAAGCTGATATCTAAAGTATGAGAGGGCTTGCATGGACGCGGATTCGCATGCTTCGAAGCGGCGGCAGAACGGTCGTTACTGCGAAGGGGATATAGAGAAGGTATTGTTCGATCGCGAGACGATCGAGCGTCGTGTGCGCGAAATGGGCCGTCAGATTACGGTAGATTACCGAGAATGCGGGCAATGCCAAGGCGGCAAGGAAGCCCCTCGGCTTCTTATTGTGAGCGTTCTTCGCGGAGCCGCCATTTTCATGGGGGACCTTGTTCGCGAAATAGATCTACCGCTCGAGATGGACTACATGGCCGTTTCTTCCTACGGCGCATCCGTTAAAAGCTCTGGGATCGTACGCATCCTGAAAGACATTTCATCGCAGATCGAAGGAAGACACGTGCTTGTTGTTGAAGACGTGCTCGACTCGGGTCTGACGTTGAAGTATCTTCTTCATGTCCTGGAATCGCGCAATCCCGCATCCATCCAGGTTGCGACTCTACTACGCAAGGACAATCCGCGGCAGGCGGACGTTAAGTGCGCCTATGTCGGCTTTGACTGCTCGGACGACTTCATCGTCGGCTATGGCCTCGATTACGCAGAGCACTACCGAAACCTGCCTTATATCGGCATTCTGAAACCCGAGATATATCAAGGAAGATAATGAGCGAAACTCCTCAGAAAAACGAAACCAAAAATACGCCCAACCATGCGCCGAGCGCGCCTCAGCAGCCTGCTGGAGGTGGAGCGCCCGATGTTTCCGAACGTCGTGCTCCCCAGGCTCCTGCGGAGCAACCTGCAGCGCCTCGTTTCGAACAGGGGAAACCTTCTGGTCCTCAGCAAGGTCCTGCAAGACCTCAGTCTCCCTTTGCCGCGAAGGGGCGCAAAGAGGGGGAGGCCCCGTTCGGCCTCGATCCGAAGGACGCCAAGCAGCTCATGTCGAAGCCTCCGCAACGAATCAGCATCATTTCGGCCCTGCTGTTCCTTTTGGTGGCGTTTTTCGTCGGCAGCCAGATGATGAACCTCATGAACACGAAGGAAACCGACGCGCTCATTACGTCTGAGTTCGTCCAGGCCGTGGAGCAAGACCGCGTGAAGAACGTGGTTTACGATGCGGGCAATTATACGGTTTCCGGCTCGTATTACCCTGCCGCTACGGCGGGCTCGACCGCGTCCGATGCGTACAACGCCGCCATCGAGGCGCTCGACGCAAAGACCGAAAGCCTTCTTGGTCCCGGGTCCGCTCAGGTAGAGACTACCGAGCTCAGCGAACAAACGTTGGGAACGGAGCGCAAATACACCTCTACATACGTCGGCCAGGACTCCCTCATGCAGCTTTTGTCGGCCCATCCCGACATCCAGTATCAGGTCAAGCTGCCCGACGGATTCATGGACGCCCTGTTGAGCCTGCTCCCCATGCTCTTGCTGGTGGGTCTCATGATCTTCTTCTTCGTTCAGATGAACAAGGCCAACAGCTCGCAGATGTCTTTCGGCAAGGCTAAGGCGAAAAAGACTGTCGAAGAGCGTCCTGATGTTCGCTTCGACGATGTGGCCGGCGAAGACGAGGCGGTAGAGGAGCTGCAAGAAATCAAGGACTTCCTGGTCAATCCCGACAAGTATCAGTCCCTCGGTGCGAAAATCCCGCGTGGTTGCCTTCTTGTGGGCCCTCCGGGTACGGGTAAGACACTGCTCGCACGCGCTGTTGCGGGCGAGGCCAACGTTCCGTTCTTCAGCATCTCCGGCTCTGAGTTCGTCGAGATGTTTGTCGGTGTGGGTGCGAGCCGTGTTCGCAGCCTGTTCGAGCAGGCGAAAGAGGCGGCACCGTCCATCATCTTCATCGACGAGATCGACGCCGTCGGTCGTCAGCGTGGTACGGGCCTCGGCGGCGGCCATGATGAACGTGAGCAGACCCTGAACCAGCTGCTTGTTGAAATGGATGGTTTCGAGAAGAACGATGCCGTGGTGCTTATTGCCGCAACGAACCGTGTCGACGTCTTGGACCCCGCGTTGCTTCGTCCTGGTCGTTTCGACCGTCAGATCGTGGTAGATGCTCCGGACGTGCGCGGCCGTGAAAAGATTCTCCAGGTCCACGCGAAGAACAAGCCGATCGGCCCTGATGTCGACCTT
>USEQ01000239.1 GCA_900553655.1 uncultured Slackia sp.
GCTTGCAGAAGTATTCGAGCGTGCCTTTCAGGTCGCCGAAGGTGATGCCTTCGTCCACCACAAGACCTTCTACCTGATGAAACTGCGGGAGATGGCTGGGATCTGCCACGTCTCGGCGATACACCTTGCCCGGCGCGATGATGTAGATCGGCGGCTTCTGCTCCTCCATGGTGTGCACCTGCACGCCGGAAGTCTGCGTGCGCAAAAGGACCTTCGATTCGCCGCGCACCGCCGCATGGTCGCCGGAGCGGTCCACCATGTAGAAGGTGTCCTGCATACCGCGGGAGGGATGGTCTTCGGGAGCATTGAGCGCCTGGAAGTTGTAATAGTCGGTTTCGACCTCCGGACCGCGGGCCACGGAGTAGCCCATGCCGAGGAAGATGTCCGAGATTTCGTCGATGATGCCGCTGATCAGATGACGCGTGCCCATCTGCTGCACACGGCCGGGAAGCGTGATGTCCACAGCCTCAGCATCCATCTTCGCCAAAAGCTCAGCCGACGCAAGCTCAGCCTTGCGCGCCTCAAGCGCCGATTCAACGGCGTTGCGCACCTCGTTGGCGGTCTTGCCCACCGTGGCGCGATCTTCGGGCGCGAGCTGCCCCATGCCGCGCAAGTACGCGGTCAACGTGCCCTTCTTGCCAAGCACGCTCACACGCACAGCCTCAAGCTCAGACGTGTCAGCAGCCTGAGCGATGCTGTTCAGCGTGGCGGATTTCAAATCGATAAGCTCGTCGATTATCGCCATGTCTCCTTCGCCTTTCCTTCGTGCGGGCGTCTAACGCCTGCCCCAAACAATGCGGGCGTCTAACGCCTGTCCCTAATTCGTGCAGGAACCCAACCTGCCCCAAACAAAAAAGAGCCTTCTTTCGTCCCAGCTGAACCTCGCGGCTCAACATCCAAGGACGAAAGAAGGCTCTCGCGGTACCACCTTGGTTGACGGAAACACCGCACAGCACGATAGCGCAGAAGCACCTGTGCGCCCTTCGGCATGCGAAGGACACAACTTGCCCCTTCGACGCACGAAGAAGGCGCGTCACTTGCGAACGACCGACTTCAAAGCGATGAAGACGAGCCGCGCAAACGGCAACGTGCAACGTGCGGGCTGCCGCCCACTCGTCTGTTCTATGACGGGAACGCCCGGCGCGGCTTACTGTACGTCCATGCGTCGTGTGCAACAGCGCACATGTCGGAGAACCGACGACGCATCCCGCGTTCGGCCGCGCTGCTCGGAAGGGAATCAACGTGCGCTCCGCCGGATTCTTCCAGCCTGGGAATCCTTCTCTGGAGGCTTTGCCTGCACGATGCTGTCTTCGTCAGCGCATTTGCGTATCAAACGATACAAAGCGAAAGTATAGCGCAAGTGCTAGCGCATGATAAAGCGCCTGTGAGCAAAAACCGAGAATTGCAGCCGCCTTGCCCAACGAGAAACGACGCAGCTCCTTCAACCGCCTCGTCCAACGAAGGATAGCGCGAACCCTTCGTCGACGAACCCCCACGAAGCCACTTCCAGTCCCCCACGCCCCGTTCCATATGCCGGAAACGAACAGAGAACAAGAGCTGCTCTTATCTGGTTGTTCAACGCAATATATGACATAATTATGTTCATTAAAATGTTTATAGGAGGCATCATGCCACTCTGCGTCCCCATTAAAGACCTAAGAAACACCGCCGCCTTCGACGAAATGGTCTCGAACAGTCCGTCGCCGGTCATTGTGACAAAGAACGGCTACGATCGATTCGTATGCATCAAAAGCTCCGAATTCAACCAATGGGAGCAGGCGGAAACCCGCGCCCGCTTGCTTGAACGCATTATGATCTCCGAGCGCGAACGTACCGAAGGGCTCCATTCCGACGCTTTTGAGACGACCGAATCACTGAGGGCAAAGTATGGCCTGTAGGGTAAAAATCCAGCCAACGGCCTCGAAAGAGCTGGAAGGCATAGTTGCCTATCTTTCCAGCTTCGGCCCCAATACCGCAGCTTCCTTTCTTGACGAATGGGAAAACGCCCTTGAAAGACTTCGGGAAGAATCCGTCATACATCGCCTGTCCAGATTCGACATCCTCGCGCGTCTTGGCTATTACACCATTCTAATCAAGGGGTATATCGCACTGTATTTCATTGAAGATGGCGATGTGACAATCGCCCACCTTTTCCACCAAAGCCAGGATTACGCAAACATCGTCCTTAACGGAACATAAGAAGCAAGGGGCTCTGCTGCTTTTAGAATCGCCCAGAGCCCCAGATGGGTTTTAAGCACAAGTCAAGCCTCGTGTTTCCAAAAGGGCCGCTTCAGACAACGCCGAAGCGGCCCTTTTGCTTGCGCCTCTACATGCCATAACCAAGTTTTCGTCTCAACGCCTCGCGATACACATCGTCATCGCAAATGCCGAGGGCGGCCATGACCTCCTTTTCAGGAATGGCAGGGGGTTCCTTCGTTTGCCGAAAGCCTCCCTTCAGCGAGACCCATTAAAACCACATTCTCGCGCGCGGCGCACAAAATGCCCAATCGCCAACTTCATCTTAGCCTAAGCGAGGCTGGTGATCAGCCAATAACCCAGCAAGCCACCACAAGGCGAAGGGTCGGCCACAATGCAGGCCACTACAAGGAGCCGCCCGACTCGGCCTGCGCCGGCGGCCTACCCGCCTCTTGTCCGATTTCGCCAAGATAGCCCCAAAAACTCCGCTCAATAGGCGTAAGGCGAA
>USEQ01000240.1 GCA_900553655.1 uncultured Slackia sp.
CCACGAACCTCCCGAATCGACGAGAGCGATAATGAAAAAGGTGACCGAACAGGCCGCGTAAACAACCGTCAGCCACAGCGCATCGCTGATGCGCCATACGTTTTTCACTTTGGGATCGAGCTGGTTTTTGGGAAGAGGACGCATTCGTGGCTCCTTCCGAGGGTAGAGGTACGCGCCACATGTCGAAAGACCCTTCGATAATACCGAGAAAACATCTGTTTTTCTTTAAGAAACGCATCGCAATTCGTCAACGTTTAAGAACTCGCCTATACGGAGCCGCAGCCATCGTGGAATCTTCCAGCCTAAATCAGGAAAGCAGTTTCGGGACCGCCTATTTGAGATAAGCTATATCGACACCACACCAACAATCCCCGAGCGAACGGAGCACCATGCCCCCTTTGAAGGCGTTTCATGCAAGCGACGTCGTCGACAATCTCACGAACAACGGATGCCGTGCGCAACTCGTCGGAGCGGACATTGCAATACAAGGCATGTCCATAGACTCTCGCACAGTAGAAAAAGGCTGCCTTTTCGTATGCAAAGGCGCCTCCTTCAAACCGCAGTTCCTTTCCATGGCGCTTGCATCCGGAGCTTCCGCGTATATGTGCGAAAAGTCGGCCGAGGAGGCTCTTATTCACGTGGCTCCGAACGCATCGCATATCGTGGTTGAAGACATTCGCCACGCTATGGCCCTAACTGCATCTTTTACATACAACCACCCGGATCGCTCTCTGAATGTCATCGGGATAACCGGCACTAAGGGAAAATCGACCACCGCCTATATGCTGCGCTCGATTCTTGACGCCGCAAACATGCCTTCCTCCATCCTCGGCTCAATCGAAACCGACGACGGCCTGGTACGCCACGAAAGCCACAACACCACGCCCGAAGCGCCTGACCTGTGGCGCCATTTGCGTAACACCAAGGAATCCGGCCGAAAAATCATGGTCATGGAGGTATCCAGCCACGGTTTGAAATACGAACGCGTTCTGGACCTTCGGTTCGAAACCGCCTGCTTCCTCAATATCGGGCGAGACCATATATCGCCCGTCGAACACTCCGACTTCGAAGACTACTTCTCTTCGAAACTCAAGATTTTCGACCAGTGCTCCACCGCTGTTGTCAACGTCGATTCGGATCATAAAAATCGCATCCTTGATGCAGCGGGCAAGGCCCAGCGCATTGTGACCTTCGGTATCGAACAAAGCGACGCCGACTATACCGCCCGAAACATATCGCCCTCGGTAAAAGGCACGTCCTTCGACCTCGCTGCGGAAGGGGAAACCAGAAGAATCGACCTCGGCATAGCGGGAAGCTTCAACGTATCAAACGCCCTCGCCGCCATCGCCATGGCACGACTTGCGGGCGTCGATTTCAACACCATAGAGAAAGGCCTTTCGTCCGTAAGGGTACCAGGACGCATGGAAATCGTGGCCTCCCCGGATGGGAAAAGCCTCGCCATCATCGACTACGCGCATAACGAACTCTCCTTCAAGACGCTCTTCGAATCGGTGAAAAGCGACTATCCGGACCGAAAAATCATCGCAGTGTTCGGAGCACCTGGAGGAAAGGCCGAAGAGCGGCGTGAATGCCTTCCCCGCGTTGCCGCGCAATACGCCGACTTCGTTATCTACACCGAGGAAGACCCCGCGCATGAACGCGTGGAGGACATCTGCGCAGAACTCGCCGCAAACACACCGCCCGACCTTGCCTACGAAATCATCACCGATCGCAAGCAGGCCATTGAACGAGCTTTTCAAGCTGCAGAAAATCACCCTTCCGTCGTCCTGCTTCTGGCGAAGGGGGACGAAACGAGCCAGCATCGCGGAGACTGCTATGTCGAAGTGGAAAGCGACCTTTCCGTGGCGAAACGAATTCTAACGAACCACCACTAAAACCTCTCTTTGTTCGAGAGAAGCTCAATCCATCGCCAAAGGCCCTCGGTCCCTTTGGCAAGCAGCGAACCGTTGCGAATGCCAAAAGCCGCCCCTCGCGTAACCTTTCTTCTCCGCTGCACCAAGAAGAAAGGGGGATGCGAGAGGCGGCTTTCGTTTGCCCGAAATCGGACCCTGAAGCACTATTTCGCGATCGAAGCAACGTGAAGGCAGGAGCTACGCCGCAGCCGAAGAACCCTGTTCGTCGACGAAGTAGCGCTTATACCAAATAAGGAATGTGAGCGCAGTGTAAATCTTGCGATGGTTGAGCGCTTTGCCCTCGTAATGATCGTCCAGCATGGCCATGAGCTTCTTGGTATCAAAGAACTCCTCGGCCCACGGCGCGGTGAAATATTCCTTCACGTAATCGTAATATTTCTTCTCACGCAGCCAGAACTTCAGCGGAACCGGGAAACCCTTCTTGGGGCGCGTCGCCCACTCGTCGGGCAGAACGCGGTTTGCCGCATGACGAAGCACTTGCTTGTTTCCGCTCTCGTTCACGCGGAAGGACGCAGGAATATGCTGAGCGAACTCCATGACCTTCTTGTCAAGGAGCGGAACGCGCAGCTCCAGAGAATGCGCCATGCACATCTTGTCAGCCTTGAGGAGGATGTCTCCCGGCAGCCACATATTCATATCCAGATACTGGCGCTTGGACAGATCGCAGAAGTTCTGCACGCGGTCGTATACCGGCGCGCACAGCTCGAAGGCATCGGGGCCCTTGGCATAGGCGGGCTTTACAACGTCGTCGATCTCGTCGCTGC
>USEQ01000241.1 GCA_900553655.1 uncultured Slackia sp.
GAATATGATCAAATGAACGATGATATCGCTGCCATCCATGCTGAAATCGAGCAGGTTCGCATGGACGCGGATGCGGCTCGTGAAAAGGAAGAGGCTGCGAAAAAGGCTGCCGAACAGGCGCTCTCAAGCCAGATGACGTCTTCTTCCGGTTCTTCCTCGGGGTCTTCGAGCGGCTCCACCTCAAGCACTCCTTCGACAAGCGTCTCCGGATGGGTCAATCCCGCCCCTGGAAAGTACATTACCAGTGGTTTCGGCTGGCGCGCTTCGATTGGCGACTATCACCAGGGCGTCGATTTGAGCTGCAAATACGAACCCGTGTATTGCATGGCAGACGGAACCGTTACCACGTCCGGATGGTTCGGCACGGGCGGCCAGGCCGTCACCGTCAACCACGGCAACGGTATCGTCTCGTGGTATCTTCACGGAAGCCAGCTGCTTGTCAGCGTGGGACAGAAGGTCTCCGCAGGCCAGCAGATCATGGTTTCCGGCAACACCGGATTCTCCACGGGCGCCCACCTGCATTTCCAGATCAACGTCAATTCTTCGAATGGCGTTACGGGAACCGCCGTCAATCCCACGGCATATTTCGGCTGGTAGTCTGATACATACATGCAGTTCAAGGCGGCCCGTCGGGGCCGTCTTTTCTATGGCGCCGCGGTGCCGATAAGGAGGAACATGACACCGAAATCGATTCATGAATATCCCGGCGATCCCGCTCGCCCTGCCGCATGCATCCTCGAGGTCGAGGAAGGGTCTCCCGCCGACGATGCGGGCTTTACGCCCGGGTGCCTCATCACTGAGGTGAACGGTCATATTCTTCGCGACGTCTTAGACTGGCAATGGTATTCCGCGGAAGACGAGGTGGAGCTTTCCTACGTCGATACCGAAGGCGACAGCGGTACGGTTGTGCTCGAGCGCGAGGAAGGGGAGAGCTGGGGAATCACCTTCGACGGAGCCGTTTTCGACGGCATCCGCACCTGCCGCAACGCCTGCGTGTTCTGTTTCATGCGCCAGCTTCCGGAGGATGCTCGCGGATCGCTCGTTCTTCGCGACGACGACTGGCGTCTGAGTTTTCTCCAGGGCAATTTCGTCACGCTCACGAACCTTAGCGACGAAGATGCGCAAACCATTATCGAAAGGAACATCTCGCCTTTGCGCGTATCGCTGCACGCAGCAGACCCCGATGTTCGCAGGAAGATGATCGGCAAGCATGCGCCTCATGGCATTGCCATGCTCGAACGTCTGCTCGAAGGGGGCGTTCGCGTTCATGCGCAGATCGTCTTGTGCCCCGGAATCAATGACGGCAACGAGTTGAAAAAGACGCTTGCCTGGGCGTACACGCATCCCGGGATAGAGAACGTCGGCATTGTCCCCCTCGGCTTCACGAAGCATCAGACCCGTTTCGACAAAAGCTACAACGAGTCGGAAGACGCATTGGCGGTAGTGGAGGCGGTCGAGCCATTCCAACGCTATGCGCTCGACGAGCGAGGCTATCCGTGGGTGTATCTGGCCGACGAGTTCTACTGCAACGCCTATCCGGGAGACGTTTTGCGCCATCTTCCTCCAGCGAGCCACTACGGCGATTTCTCCATGTTCGAAGACGGTATCGGCATCGTTCGCTCGCAGGTTATGGAGTGGCAGGACTGCTCCGAGGAGATAGAGCATCTCGCCCGTGTTCTCGACGAAGAAGATGCGCGCGTGTATTACGTGCTCGGCGAAGCGCAGAGAGACTGCATGGCTGCTCTTTTCGATGAAAGCCCCTTGAAGGGCAGGCTGGTTGCCCTGTTGGTTCGAAACGAGCATTTTGGAGGCAACGTCGACGTAACCGGCCTTCTGTGCGGCGGCGATGTTGCCCATGCTATTCGAGGGGTTTCCGCGCACGATTTCGTCGTGCTCCCCAGGATTATGTTCAATGCCGACGGCTACACGCTTGATGATATGACGGTGGATGATATTCGCGACACCGCGGGCATTCCCGTTACCGTGGTATCCTGTAGCGTGCCTGAGTATCTGAAAGAGATAGAAGGGCTCGTGACGGGATAGGCCTCGTCGCCGAGTTTTTCATCGTGTTCGAAAAAACGATAGAAGAGATATAGAGGAATCAACCATGGCTTTACCTATTGTCGCCGTAGTCGGCCGACCGAATGTGGGCAAATCCACGTTCGTCAACCGTATCGCGGGCGCGCAGGACGCGATCGTGCACGAAATGCGCGGCGTGACGCGTGACCGCTCCTATCATGAGGCGGACTGGAACGGCGTTCATTTCACGCTGATCGATACGGGCGGTATCGAGATGAACAAGGACGACGTGTTCCAAGAGTCGATCCGCTCGCAGGCGCTCGTGGCGGCTGAACAAGCTGATGTGATCCTGTTCTTGGTCGATAGCAAAACAGGCATCAACGCCGATGATCAGGCGGTGGCGAACATCCTGCGTCGTTCGAACAAGCCGGTGCTGCTCGTGGTGAACAAGCTCGACAACCCCAACGACACGAACGCGATGTGGGAATTCATGCAGCTCGGGTTAGGGGAGCCTTGGCCGGTTTCAGCGCTCCATGGAACGGGAACGGGCGATCTTCTCGATGAAGTGGTGCAGCGTTTCCCTGAGCCAACCGAAGAAGAGCACGATGAGCTCGATGCGATCAATGTTGCCATCATCGGACGACCGAACGCA
>USEQ01000242.1 GCA_900553655.1 uncultured Slackia sp.
CATTCGACAGTCTTGCGGTAGAGCGCATAATCCCCCGAAGAACGAGCGATGGTCAGCCGAATGTCGCAACCTAATCCACCTGCGTGTAGTACACGTCAAGAACGGTCTGGTACACGGCCTCCTCATCGAGGTAAACCTCAACAAACTGGGTGCCCTGGACAGGTTCGCCCGGAAGCGTCACCACCTCAAGAGAGGTAATGCCGTTCGTCAGCACCGATGAAGCCAGGTAGCCAAACTCGTTAACACCCAGATTGGTGACCGAATACTGGTTTGCCACGTTAAACAGGTCGATAAGCGAGGTCACGTTGCCCTTGGCGCTCGCGAGCGCCTTGGAAGAAAACGCCTGCAGATACTGAACCTGGCGTGCCTGGCGGTCGAGCGACGACGTAAGCGTTGAAGTGTCGCGATACTGCACGTAGCGCGCGGCGTTATCGCCATACAGAACAATGTCTTGACCGGCCACGATACCCGTGTTGGGAATGGTCTCGAGGGCGTTGACCGAAACGCCGCCTATAGCATCGTTGAGCGGCGCAATGCCGTCGTAATCAAGCGCCATGTAGTACGACATGGGCATGTTGTACAGCGCGCGCGACACCGCAGTAGTGGTATATTCGCAGCTGGTATGAGCACCGTCGCCGTAGCTGAACGCAAGGCACAGCTGCATCTCTTCCTGGCCGATGAAGGCATCGCCCACGAACTCGCCCACGTCAACCATACTGTCGCGAGGAATGCCAATCACGGTCGCCTTGCCCGTCTTGGTGTCAAGGGCAAGCACCATCACAGCGTCGGCCTGCCCGGAACCTGCGGTAGAGTTCGCATGGAGAGACTTATCGTAGCCCATCACCACGACCGACACGATGTTCTCGTTGTAGGCGTATGTGTGTCCGTCGTGCTCGATCGTGCGGCCCTCGTCGTAGGAAACAGCGTCTTCGGCCGTTTCGATCTGCGTGGGCTCTGAAGCCTGCTTCATGGCAGCCTCGCCCGCCTTGATGGAACTGACTACCGCCCAGGCGGCACCGCCCGCAATAAGTGCGATGACGCCAACCACGATGGCGGCTATCTTCAGGCGCTTTTTAAGCTTGTTGTGCGTGCGTTTCTTCTTGCGAATAAGCACCTCGTTCGTCGGACGCAGCGGGAAATCATCCGCCGGCTTTTCGAAAGAAGCGTCGAAAGCCCCCGCGTGTCCCATCCGTCCGAAATCGTTACTGCGTTTGTTGTTCATCTATCAGGACCCCCGTTACCAGGTATCGAGTATGGTCGCGATTCACGGCATCCATGCACGTGCTCAGCTGGACAATCTTATCATCATCGGCAAGCACGACGCCATCGCGCACGTTAACAAGCATCGAGGCGGGATTGAGCACCGAATCGAAGTATTCCCGAACGACCTCGGGCTTGCTGAAATCGAACGAATTGAGCACATGGCGATCGTCGTATTGGTAGGCCGCAACAATACGGTAAGTAAGAATGTGCCCAGGCGTGTAGATGTACATGACATCGTGCTCATCGAAGAAGGTCTTGTCCTCGAAATAGTGCAGCGTAGTGAACATAGACCCGTTCTGCACCTGATGCCCGTAGACCACGGTGACCGGGTCGCTGAAGTCGGCCGCATTGGCGCGTTGGGTATATGCTGCGCCCTCGATCGCATAGTCTCCGTCGGCATTGTGGTCGAGGTAGAAGTTGTCGTCCACCGTGGACTGAAGAATGGGCACGTCAACCTTGGTTCCAGGGATGCTTACCCAAGCGTAGATATCAGGATTCTTCGTCTTGAGCTCGACGAAATCGACGGGATTCTCAGGCAGGTTTCCCTCGCCGCTCTGCTCCTGGGCAGGCGAAGAAGAACCCTGTGCTTCGGGCACATCCTGCGCTTGCTGCGCGGCGCGATCAAGCTCTTGCTGCTGCCATACCATGAACCCTATTCCCGCCGCCGCAACGACAAGCAGAATTGCCAGCAAGGTGGAAAGGACTGCCACCTGGCGCTTCTTTTTCACAGGCCACGGATTCTTTTGGGAGCCTTCCTCCCTCTTCGCATGACGAGGGGCCGAAGCGGCCCCTGCGTCTTTCGAGATATGGTCACGATGATGCTCGCTCATGTGCGGGCGCCTCTTTCTTATCGCGGTTTTTTCGTTTCGCCCCAGTGTACACGCTCGCGACGCGCGTGCGCAGGCGCTTGTAAAACCACACTCAGTTCGCAGAACACAGCATCTGCGGCCACGCGATAACCCAACCCGAAGCTCAAGATACGAACCTGAACAAAAGAACGCCCGCTCGTTTGAACTGCATCCCAGTTCTTGGACGGGCTAATAAGGATTAAGCCGCAAGGGACTGATTCCGGAACTCCTCCGGGGTCAGTCCCTTCAGTTTAACTTGCCTTCTCCTCGTGTTCCAATGGATGACGTAAGCGTCCAGATCGCGTTTGAACTCCTCGAAGCTCGTCCATGACTGACCTTTGAAGAACTCGTCTTTCATGTGGCCGAACACCTGCTCGGTCGCTCCGTTGTCGATGCAGTTGCCCTTGCGCGACATGCTCTGCACCACTCCGGCCTTCTCTAGACGACCGCACCATCCAGGCTGCTGGTACTGCCATCCCATGATGCCCTTCTAAGCGTCAAGAGCAATTCACGAGTTCGCTCTGCCTTTTTATGAC
>USEQ01000243.1 GCA_900553655.1 uncultured Slackia sp.
TTAATGCAATTATCGTAGACGACGAAGCCCCCGCTCGCTCCGAGCTGCGCTACCTTTTAGGGGAAGTCGGCGGGGTTGAAGTCTTGGCTGAGGCGGCAAGCGTGCGCGAGGCCATCGAAAAAATGCAGAGCTATCCCGTCGATGTGCTGTTTCTCGACGTGAGCATGCCTGAGGTTACGGGCATCCAGTTCGCCGACGCTCTGCAACGTTTGAAAAATCCCCCCGCGGTCATCTTCGTGACTGCGTATAGCGAGCATGCCCTTGAAGGCTTCAAGGTGAACGCCGTCGATTATCTGGTGAAGCCTGTTGAAATCGATCGCCTGCATCAAGCTGTCAATCGCGCTGCCGAGTACGTGACCTTGCACGTGAAGGCAACCCAGTCTGAGCGCATTCCAGTCGAGAAAGGCGGCAAGAAGATTCTCATCGCCATCGACAGCATTCGCTACGTTATGGCGCGCGATGATTATGCATATCTGCAGACCGACTCCGATCGCTATTTCTCCACGGTTTCGTTGGCTCAGCTTGAAAAGCGTCTTGATGGCCATGGGTTCTTCCGCGTTCATCGCGGTTACTTGGTCAATTTGGCCATGGTCGAAGAAGTCGAGCCCGTTACGGGCGGAACGCTTCTTCTTACCCTGAATGGCGTAGAGGAGAAGATTCCCGTTTCTCGTCGTCGCGTGTCTTCCTTGAAAAAGGCTCTGGGTCTTTAGGGCCGCATTCTTTCAAGGTGAATAGCAGCGCCGCATCCTCATAGGGTGCGGCGTTTTTCATGCATGGAAAAGTCTGACGGAAAATAGCAGGTTAGGAACCGCTTGGTTTCTCTGCTTTGCCGGTCTGTTCTGCGAGTCTCTTTTCTCTAATATGAGCGCGCGCCTGCGCTATACCCTTGCGAATGTCTTGCCGTGTGCGCAGGCGCCGCGCAGCATCTACACCTGCGGCCTGCTCTATGGCGTCGCTTACGGGGCTGCGGTATCCGAACAAAAACCAGTTTTCCGCCAAATACCCTCCTTCCATTCGTATAAGGGAGTCTGCCACTTGGGCAGCGTTGTAGCGCCAGTGCAGGTCGCTTCTCATAAGGCGCATGGCGAAAAAGGCCGCATAGCAAATGGCGAAGTGGGCGCGCATGTGCTCGCTAAGCGGCGTGGGGTAGGGCGAGGGGGAGAAGTCGGATTCAAGGACCTGAAAGGGTTCGGCCAGGCGCCAGAGCTCGCGATACAGGTGAAAGACCTCGGGGGCTTTGAGATTAAGCTCGCTTGTCACGATGCACGCATAGCCATCCAGGGTCGTTGCTTCGGCTTCAGCTCGGTCGCCTTGCCGACGTAAAGCGTAATCGCGACCCCAGAATACAATGTCGCGCACATGAACGTGCCTGGCGGCATGTGCGGGCTCTTTTCCGTCCGACGTGTCGGGGGCTTTTACTGTTGCAGCCCGCACGCGCGACTTGATGCGGTAGTTGCCCGAACGGCTTGTAGTGTAGCCCTGGTCGTCTACGACCCAATGCCGCATATCCTCAACGGCGGTTTCGAGGGGTCGATGCATGATGAATCCGTCTTCTTGAGCGGCGAGCATCTTCATGATCGCCTCGGCACGGGACAGCCGTCCTGCCACCATGACCACGCGGCGTGTTCCTGTGCTCTTCTTTATATCGTTGACTAGCGAGCGTACGGCGTGTTCATCAGGGTCCGCCTCGAGCAGGCGGTAGCCGGCGGGCATGCCGTCTTCGTCGAGCACCATGGCAAGGCATACGGCCATACGGCTTTCAGCGTTGCGGTTTCCGGCCGAATCGACGTCGTCGGTGTCGTCGAAGGCGAAGGTGCCCAATACCACGTGCGCGCATTCGAGCGGCGCATGGCCCGGACGGATGCGCTCGTACGCCATCCTCATCGACCGAGCGATGCGTTCGTCGGCATGGGCAATTAGGGGAAGCGCGCGATAGGCTTCGTCAATGGGGAAATCGCATGGGCGCGGAAACGACTCCCTTCGCTCCCAGGTTTCGTGCTTGGGCGAGGCGTGCAGCATACGCTCGACGGCGAAAATTTCGAAGGAGCGCCGAGCTATGGATGAATCGTTGTGCGGGGGTTTGACGCGTTCTTCTTGCTCGATTTTTTCGCAAACCACCCTTTGCTGCTCGTTGCGCGCGACGGGTTCTATGCCGCGCTTTGCTTCGATTGCGTCAAGGTATGCCAGCGCTATGGCCACGCCCCAACGAGCGGATTCGGTGCGGTTTGCATCGATGGTGCAATTGGGCGGAAAGGAGAACTCGATTGCGGATTGTCCTGCGCGCCGCTCTTCATTCATGATCGCCACGCGCGCTTCGAAGTGCGCGATGGGGTCGTCGTAATCGCCGGCATAGGCGTCGGCGTATCCGATGGTCTCGATTGTGCGGGTTTTGGTGGTGCCGTTTTCGCGGTAGTTCTGCACGATGGAAAGGTAGACGCGGCCGTTTCTCTTCGTTTTCTTCAAGTGCATGGCGAACCTTTCTTCGATGCGTCGCGCGTATGTGCTTCGTTGAATGAATTGGGCGATTGATAGGGAGGGCGTTCTTCAGAGTATAGCACCCCGCAAAACCCCGCAATAATAGTAAAGTGAC
>USEQ01000244.1 GCA_900553655.1 uncultured Slackia sp.
GTCGACCTTCCCAGCATCGCCAAGCTGACGAGCGGCATGACCGGTGCCGATCTGATGAACCTTATGAACGAGGCGGCGCTTCTTACGGCCCGTCGCAACAAGTCCCAGATTGGCATGGCAGAAGTCAACGAGTCCATGGAGCGCCTGATGGCTGGCCCCGAACGCAAGAATCGCGTTATGAACGATAAGACGCGTCGCGTCATTGCGTACCACGAGTCGGGACATGCGCTTGTAGGTCACCTGCTTCCCAACGCCGACCCCGTGCATAAAATCACCATCGTTCCGCGCGGTATGGCTTTGGGTTACACCATGTCTATTCCCGACGAAGATAAGTTCCTGGTAAGCCGCAACGAAATGTACGACGATCTTGCCGTATTCCTGGGCGGCCGGGTGGCGGAAGAGATTTTCTGCGGAGATATTACCACCGGTGCTTCGAATGACCTCGAGCGCGCTACCAAGCAGGCTCGCAAGATGGTCACGAGCTACGGCATGTCCGATGCGCTTGGCCAGCAGACTTTCGGCCAGCCGAACCACGAAGTTTTCTTGGGCCGAGACATGGGCAACACGCAGGATTATTCTCCGGAAACCGCCCAGCGCATCGATGAAGAAGTCGCGCGTCTCATGAAGCAGGCCCACGACACGGCCTACGCCATCCTTTCCGAGCGCAAGGAGCAGATGGAGCTGATGGCGCACGTCCTCATGGAACGTGAAACCGTCGACGGCGAAGCATGCGAAGCACTGCTCGAAAACAGGTGGGAAGAATATCTTGTTAAAGAGCAGGAGGAAAACCGTCTTCGCGCTGAAGCGGAAGAGGCCGCCAAAGCTGAGGCTGCTGCAAAGCTTGCCGCCGAAGCCGCTGCAGCGCAGACGCGTGGCTCAGGATTGACGACGGCTTCTGCGGTTGCTTTCGAACAGGGCGATGTGGTTTTGACGGGCGATTTGCCCAAGGCACCTACGGTGTATGATTCCGTCGACGATTCCGACCCCAAGACGCGTCAGGCTCGTGACCGGTCGGAACACGCAGATGCCGATGACGCTTCATAAAGGAAGGACCGCAGCTTAATGATGTGGCAATGCTCTTCATACAGCTTTGACTCCAGGATGCCCATTGTCATGGGCATCCTTAACGTCACTCCCGATTCGTTTTCTGACGGAGGACGGCATAATGACTTCGATTCCGCCTTGGCGCATGCTCGCGCGATGCTCGAAGCGGGTGCCAAGATTATCGATGTAGGCGGGGAGTCCACCCGTCCGGGCTCTGCTGCCGTATCCGTGGAAGAAGAACTTTCGCGCACTGTTGATGTTGTACGCGCTTTGGCAGAAGAGGGCGTATGCGTCAGCATCGATACGCGCCATGCCGAAGTCGCACGCGCCTGCGTGGAGGCCGGTGCCTCCATCATCAACGACGTTTCGGGGTTTCGCGATCCCGCTATGGTCGAGGTGGCTGCATCATGCGATGCGGGCTGCGTGATTATGCATATGAAGGGCGAGCCTGCGACCATGCAGGAGAACCCGACGTATGATGATGTAGTGGCGGAAGTGAAAGAATATCTTGCCGTCCAGGCAGCCATGCTTGAAGCGGCCGGCGTTTCTCGCGGGCGCATATGCCTCGATCCGGGCCCCGGCTTCGGCAAGACGCCCTCGCAGACTCTCGAGCTTATGCGCAATTTCCACGAGTTCTCTCGTCTGGGGTATCCCACCATGTGCGCCGTATCGCGCAAGCGCTATATCGGAGAGGCGTACGGAATCGCTGATGCCGGCGATCGCGATATCGCCTCTGCCGCCGAAGCTCTTATGGCGTGCGAGCTGGGCGCATCGGTGGTGCGTGCCCACAATGTTGAGGAGACGATGAAATCGCTTGCCGACCTGAGGCCTTACGCCCTGATCGCGCTCGGTTCGAATGTCGCGCTTGTTGCGAATCCGGGCGAAGAGACGGAAGGCAAGATAGCCAATCTCCAGCAGGCCATCACGGGGCTATGCTCCATTCCCGATACGCAGATCATAGACATATCGAGCTTTTACGAAAGCGAGCCCGCATACTACGAAGACCAGGACACCTTCGTCAACGCCATGGTGCTTGTGCGCACGGGCGTTCCGCCGAAAGAGCTCCTGCAATACTTGCACGCTATCGAAAACAGCCTTGGTCGTGTGCGGGAGATTCCTAACGGGCCCCGCACGCTCGATCTTGATATCGTTGACTACCAAATGTATGTGGTCGACAAGGAGGAGCTCACGCTGCCGCATCCACGTGTCATGGAGCGCGATTTCGTGGTGAAGCCGCTGCTCGAGCTTTTGCCGGGACACGTGCTTGCCGATGGCACAGAGGTTGTTTTGGGCGACGTTCTCTATGGTGAGGCCCATGCAATTTAGCATTACGACGAAAGATATCACGGAGTCCACGAACGACGACGCGTGGGAGCTTGCAAGACAAGGAGCCCCTACGGGCACGGTGGTGACGGCGCGCAGACAGCGCGCCGGCCGCGGGCAATGGGGGCGCGTGTGGATGAGCCCCGAAGGCGGCCTGTACTTCTCGCTGATTAT
>USEQ01000245.1 GCA_900553655.1 uncultured Slackia sp.
CGACAAGCAGCCCGCGCATCCAAAGGAGCCGGCTCTTTTCGCTCATGTTTTTGATGACGTTGCCTTTGAGCAGGTCGAGCGTCAACGTGGACGAAGAGGTGAGGACCAGAGAGCTCAAGGTGCTCATAGACGCAGAGAGCACGAGTACAATGACCAGACCGACAAGGATGTCGGGTAATCCCGAAAGCATAGTGGGAACAATCGAGTCATACACCGGCGCGCTGTTCGCGGAGAAGGCTATCTGATCGCCATACAGTCGGCCGAAGCCTCCGAGGAAGTAGCTTCCGCCGGCCACGACGACAGCGAACAGCGTGGAGATGATGGCACCTTGCTTGATGGCCGGGCCGCTTTTGATGGCGTAGAACTTCTGGACCATCTGGGGAAGGCCCCATGTGCCAAGGCTGGTGAGAATGATGACGCCGATCAGATTGGGCAGATCAGGCCCGAACATGCTCACGAAAGCGCCTTCGAGGGCCGAGTTCTCAGCCGGAATCTGGGACAGCGATACGACGGCTTCGCTGAATCCTCCGTTGCCGGCAAGGACCGCCGCAACGACGGCGACGATGCCGAAAAGCATGACGATGCCCTGGACGAAATCGTTGACGACGGTGGCCATGTAGCCGCCGAGGACTACGTAGATGCAGGTGATGAGGGCCATACCGATAACGCATACCTCGTAAGGAAGACCGAACGCCATACCGAACAGGCGCGAAAGGCCGTTGTAGACGCTTGCGGTATAAGGAATCAAAAAGACGAAGATGATGGCTGCCGCGGCTATGCGAAGGCCCGTGCTTGAGAAGCGCTTGCCGAAGAACTCAGGCATGGTTGCGGCTTGCAGGTGCTGTGTCATCTCTCGCGTGCGCGGGCCGAGGATCCACCAGGCGAGCAGGCTGCCCAAGATGGCGTTTCCTATGCCGATCCACGTGGCGGCGAGGCCGTATTTCCACCCGAACTGGCCCGCGTAGCCGACGAAGATGACAGCGCTGAAATACGAAGTGCCGAATGCGAATGCCGAAAGCCAGGGGCCAACGTTTCGTCCGCCCAGAATGAAGCCGGAGACATTGCTCGCATGCTTTCTACAGATTATCCCAATGACGATGGCGATGATTGCGAAGAGGGCAACCATGAGGGCTTTGATAAGCATGAAGGTGTTCCTATCGATCGATGTGCAAACAACGTGCGAAGCGTGAATACGTCGGTTCGTCGGTTTGCAAGGGGACGGCATATTCGCGCGAATAGCGCGAAAAGGCTCGTCTTGCTCGATTGGAAGGAAGAGGGCAAGACGAGCCCTGTGGAGGCGCACACGACATGGCGCGGTTCGCGAGAGAGGAGCGAAACGCCGCGCTCGTGCCGCGTGCTACAGATATCGATAGGAATATGCAGGATGGATTGCAGCACCGAAACGGCGATGCCCGCCGATAAAGCGGGCATCACATGGGGTGAGATTGAACATGAAGGGGACGCAACGTTGAGCGCCGCGAGCGGCCGGGGCGGCCGAGATATGTGCGGGTGCGTTGCGCATGGCTGACTCCTTCTATGTTGCGATTTTCATTATAATTTCGCGAATGCGGCAGTCAATGCTTCGCCCTGATAAAGCATGATTTTTTTAGTTCGCCCGTACAAAAAACGTTCGAACGGTTGTCGTTTGTAAGATTGGAGCAGCCCGGGGCATCTTGTAGCGAAAGGCGTTCGCCGCCGGGGCGCAATCGGCTTTCTCGTCGTCAGGGCGAACGTGTATGACGCAGGAAGAACGTGCGACCGATGGTTTTCCGACGCGTATTTTCGTGCTCCAAGTTTGTGCACATGTCCAAATCCTAGGTGGTTTTCCGCCTGTTTTCGGTTTTAAAGCGTGCGGGCAATGGAGGATTGCACGGCTTTCGAACAAGCGGCCTATGTGGTCATCGTGGGCGTCGGTCCATCGGGGATATTCACCGCGCTCGGGTTGCTCGAGCGCGAGTCTTGCGGTAGTCAACGGGCATTCCTATAAAGAGAAGAAGTCCGAGAACACCAACCTCGCCATTCTCTGCTCTCACGACTTTCGGGAGCCGTTCGACAGGTCTACCACGTATGCGCAGAAAATCGGAGAGCTCGCCAACATGCTCGGCGACGGCCGCATCCTCGTGCAGCGTTTTGGCGATATCCTTGATGGCAAGCGAACCTGGTAAGACGAACTTGACAGGCCGAACGTCCGCCCGACGCTGCCCGACGCTGCCCGACGCTGTGGCGGGCGATATCACGAGCGCGTTGCCGTACAGAACCATGACTTCCATCATGAACTTCATGCTGGCTGTTGACGAAGCTATACCCGGATTTGCGGCTGGCGAGACGCTGTTGTGCGCGCCCGAGGAGGGCGCATGAGGGCGATTGCCGAGCGTGCGGAATCGCCCGTATGAGCGGAGTCGGCGCGTGAAAATCGCATTTCTCGAATTTCTTTGCAAGGATTTGCTTTCTTCGATCGTGTTTATGGCGAAGGGGCGTTCGAGAAAAGACGAGCAAACCGCTCTTCTGAATGCATGAAACGAAAGGAACGGCACCG
>USEQ01000246.1 GCA_900553655.1 uncultured Slackia sp.
CGTCGAAAAGCCCGAGAGCGCCAATCAGGAGCACTGCCACGAGCGATGCGACAAATTGCGGCGACGGCGCCACCACCAGCAAAACCGTGATAACCACCGCGATGATCATGATAACGCCGCCCATCGTGGGGGTTCCCTGCTTCACAAGATGACTCTGCGGCCCGTCAGCACGGACCTGCTGGCCAATATGGGTACGCGTCAAAAGCCTGATCCACGCCGGCATCATCACCATAGTGATAGCTGCGGCGAGGATGAAGCCGAGAAACACCTGAAAAGTCGGATAGGCCGAAAACAGACTGCTAAGCATTATTCGAGAATCCCTTCAACAACGCGATCGAGATGCATGTAGTGCGAGGCTTTCACCAAAACGACATCGGCACGGCCAAGCGCCCCCCGAAGCTCGAGAACGGCAGCGGACGCATCCGGGACGCACACGATTCGATCCTCGGCCAAGCCGGCATCGCGCGCCCCTTCGGCGATGGATTCCGACAGCTCCCCAACGCACACAAGTTTGTCGACATCGGCCCGAGCCGCAGCGCGACCTGCAGTTTCGTGCCCTTCGAGGCTTGCCGATCCGAGCTCGCCCATGTCGCCGAGAACGGCGATTTTCCGACCAGAGGTTTTATAGGAAGCAAGCATTGAAAGCGACGCGACCATGCTTGCGGGACTCGCATTATACGAGTCGTCAAACACGACAGCGCCCGAAGAAGCGCGCTTGACCTCTTGGCGTCCTGCCTCGGGCTCGGCATCGGCCAAGGCGTGCGCGACGCTCTCGAGGGAAAGACCGCACGCAAGACCTATCGCAGCGGCTCCGCACGCGTTCGAAACATTGTGGATTCCGCGCAGACCGAGCTCGCACGGTACCGCGCGCTCGCCAAGGCAGGAATCGAAGCCTCGTGCGCACAGCACAAAGCGCGGGCGCCCTTCGTCATCGACCGAGATGTCCTTTGCCCAAACGGCCCGCGCGCCGGCCGATTCCGGTACGGCTCCGGTGCCGTCGAACAAGATCGTCTCAACCCCTCGCTCGTCGAGACGACCAAGCTCGCACACGAGATCCGCCATATCGTCCGCATTGTTCACGAAAGCCTTGCCGCCCTCCGGCAACGCCTCGAACAGCTCCGCTTTCGCACGGGCGATATTCTCACGCGTACCAAGACGTTCCAGATGGGAAACGCCGACATTGTTAATCAGACCCATATCGGGACGGGCGAACGAGCAGATATGGGCGATCTGGCCCAAATCGTCCATTCCCATCTCGACGACAAGCATCTCGCAATCCGAATCAGCGGAAAGCACGGTATACGGAGCGCCGAGCTCGTTATTGAAATTTCCTTTCGTGGCGCATGTCTTGAAGTGCGTTGAAAGTATCTGGCGCGTCAGGCTTTTCGTGGTGGTTTTGCCCACCGATCCCGTGATCGCGACGACCGTGGCGGAAATCATGCTGCGCCACGCCGAAGCCAGCTCCGTGATGGACTGCGCGACGTCGTCCACCACGATAATGCCGGCGCCAGCCTTGCGGGCGGCTTCGCGCGCACGCTCGTCGGGGATACGTCCCGCAAGGGCGAGCATCGCCCCTCCCTCTATGGCAGAAGCTATGAAATCGTTGCCGTCAACCCGCTCTCCAGGTAGGGCTGCATACAGGCAGTCCGCGAAGACCTCGCGTGAGTCCCATGTCAGTCCAAGCAGTTCGTGCGTCGCATCCGCCGGAGCGACAACGAGGTCGCCCCTTACGATACCTTGGATACTCGTTGTGTTCAGTCTCATCTCGATGCTTTCTTCCAGGCTACGCGCGACAATGCGATCAATCGCTTTGCACTACGCGATAGCGGCTTATTGCCTCGGTCATTATATCCTTAAACACTTCGGTGGTATTTCGCTCGTAAGGAACCTCGTTCACACCGACAAAACACACCAGGGGGGTCGACGCGTTGGGCAACACGCCGACGAAGCCGAGATTGTACGAATTCTTCGCGTATACGCCCGTGTCCTCGTCGACATATTCCGCCGTGCCCGTCTTGCCTGCAACGCGATACCCGTCGATCGCCGCACCCGTGCCCGTGCCTTCTTCGACGACGGTTTCCAGCATACTGATCATAGGCTCAATCGCTGCGGTGTTCTCGACGATCTGCTCCGTGTCGTATTGCGGCGTCTCGCCGGTCTGAGGCTTCGATATCAGGAAATGCGGGGTGCAGGCCACGCCGTCGTTGACAAGGGCGCCGTAGAATCGCACCATCTGCAGGGGCGTCGTGGAAATGCCCTGACCGAACGTGACGTTGTATTTCGTGATGAGCGGCCATGTGTCCACGTCGGGAGACAGGTAACCCGCAGCTTCACCGGGATAGTCCACCCCCGTCTGCCCGTTAAGCCCGTACGATACAATCTTGTCATACAGAGGCCTGAACCCAGATAGGTCTCCACCAACAACGACGTGCCGATATTGGAGGAATCCTGTATCACATAGCGGGCCGTCATGGTCATATCGCCTCGCT
>USEQ01000247.1 GCA_900553655.1 uncultured Slackia sp.
G
Source organism: uncultured Slackia sp. (assembly GCA_900553655.1). Classification (GTDB taxonomy): domain Bacteria; phylum Actinomycetota; class Coriobacteriia; order Coriobacteriales; family Eggerthellaceae; genus Slackia. Next base: position 2 of record USEQ01000247.1, read on the forward strand.
TTTGATCATCGCATTCCCCTTGCTTAATCGTTGGTGCTATCGGCGTTATTTTCGACTGATTCCATTCGTTTGCGCAGTTCGTCTGCAAGCACGTTGCGTTTGACCTTGCCTGTGGCTGTATGCGGGATGGCGTCTATCTCCTCGATGCGTTCCGGCCACAGTCTTTTGGAAACTCCTTTTTCCGCGAGGTATTCCGTCAGTTCGTGCAGGCAGAGCTCGTGGTCTATGCCGGGTTTAGGAACGGCGAACAGGCATATGCGCTCGCCGAGGCGGCTATCGGGCGCGCCGATGGTCGCATGGTCTACGATGTCTTCCCAACCATCGACGGCGTTGTCCACTTCGCGGGTGGATATGTTCTCGCCGCCGCGGATGATAATCTCTTTTTTACGACCGTTGATGCGAATGCGACCCTCGTCGTCCATGACGCATAGGTCTCCGCTGTAAAACCAGCCGTCGTCATCGAGCGCTTTGGCGGTTTCCTCGGGATTGTTCAGGTATCCGACGAATTGATGGGGTCCGCGGCTTGCCTCCTCTCCTTGCACGCCGTGCGGAACTTCGTGACGATTTTCGTCCACAACGCGCACTTCAATGCCTTCAAGCGCTATGCCGGAAAACGAACCGTTCCATTCTGCACATTTTTGAGGCGGTACGTAGGCGTGCGGGCAGCTTTCGGTCGACCCGTAGCATTCGCACAGCATGATGCCGTGCCGTGCAGCTCGCTCGGTAAGCGAGCTTGGAAGAGGAGCGCCGCCTGAAAGGAAGAGTCTGAGCGTGGGGATTTCCTCTCCTGTTTCTTCAAGCGAATTGAGGACGTCGTAGATAAACGGCGTTGCTCCCATAGACCATGTCGCGCCCGTTTCGTTGATGATTTCCACTGCCCGCGCGGCTCTGAAGTCTTGTTGCAGGACGGCGCTTCCTCCCAAGATCATGGGCGAGATGAGACCGTGGAAGAAACCCGTTGCATGATTGAGGGGAGAGGGCATGAACATGATGTCTTCTCCAGTCACGTTCAATCCTTTAACGAAGGCGCGCTCCGAGAACAGGATGTTGTTGTGCGTGAGAAGCACCTGCTTTGGTTTTCCTGTGGTCCCGCTTGTGGAAAGAATGCAGGCAACGTCGTCGGCGGTTATTGCGGGAGTGCTGTATGCGAGCGGTTCGTGGCTTTTGACCACGTCGGAATAAGTGGTGAAGTGCTTGCGCGAAGGCTGCTTGGTGTCAACGATGAGAATGCGCTCCTCAGAGAGGGTGTCGACGAGCGCAAGGGCGTCTTCGGCATACTGCTCATGGTCGGTGGTCTTATGCCGGGAAGGACAAATGAATGCGCGCGCACCCACAGTGTTCATTGCATAGACGATGTCGGCAGTGCTGTAATTGCGCGCCAAAGGATGCATGACGGCGCCTATGCGTGCGATTGCAAGGTATATGGGGCAGAACTCCGCCCATGTGGGAAGCTGGAATGTCACAACATCGCCGGGCTTGACGCCGCTTGCCACGAGCCATGATGCCAAGCGCGCGGCGATGTTGTGACATTCTTCATAGGTGAGCGAGGTGCCTTGGTCGTCTTTCACGTAAAGCTTGTTGCCGCATGCTTTTACTTGCTCGATCCATACGTCGGCTATGGTGTCTTTCGTCCAGTAGCCTTTTTTGTAGTAACGCTGCTTTTCCTCTTCGTTGATTTTCAGATCGGTAATCATGCGAACAATCCCCTCTGGCATGCGTGTGGAAAGAAGGAAGGGGCAAAACCCCTTCCTTCGGTGTGGAGCTTCAAGCGCGTCTGCGCGGGCGGTTTATGCCTTGCCCTGCAGAACAGCCAGGTCGGTAGCGCCTTTGACGGCACCGACTTCCATGGCGGCCTTGATGTCTTCGTCGGTGTAGCCGAGTTCTTTCATGACATCCTCGGTAGCAGAGCCCAGCTTGTCGGTAGGCGTAAGCTCCGCGGTCTCGGAGAGCTCGAACTGAACCGGAGCGGTGGGGCACCACCTGCCGCCGGCGGGGTAGGGAACCTGCTTGATATATTCGTTCACCAGGGCGTTCTCATCTTCGTAAATGTCGAGCGGAGTCTGCGCGGGCTCGCAGGGCATGTCGTTTTCGGAGAACATCTTCAGCAGCTCTTCGCGCGTGAACTGAGCGAATCCTTCGTCGAGAATCTTGACGACCTCAGGCGCGAGACCCTTGTCGTTGACGGTCTGGCAGACGGAGTAGTCAGGATGCTCGGCCAGGTCGTCGCGGCCGATGAGGTGCATGACGCGCGGCCAGTCGCGGTCGTATTCGGGCAGGCACAGAACAACCCACTTGTCGTCTTTGGAATGGAAGACGTTGTTGAGGGGGTTGTTGACCTCGAGGCGGCTCTTGGGATAGGGGTTGCCGTACTGGGCGGAAACCATACCCGTGGAAAGCGCGTAGATGCCTGCGTGCTGCAGCGAGCAGGTGACGTAGTCGCCAACGCCGCTTTGCTCACGGCCGATAACGGCGGCGAGGATA
>USEQ01000248.1 GCA_900553655.1 uncultured Slackia sp.
ACGCGTCAGGAAAGCGGCAGAGCCCATTGGGGGGGGCGACGGCACGCCGCTCCCGGGAAGCGCTGCCGTCAATGCGGCGGGCCCTTCTGGACGCGCCCGTTATCGACACAGCAGAGCACCCCTTCTGGACGCGCCTGTTACCGGCACAACAAGCGCCCCTTCTGGACGCGCCCGTCACCGGCACAACAAGTGCCCTCCCAAAGCCCATTTCGGTCGTAGCGGCGAGACGGCAACATGCCTCATAGAAGCATCACGCATGAGATTCGACTTCCATTTCTCAAGTTACGCACGGTTTGTATCAGTGAGGCAAAGGGTCTCATGCGCAAGAATGAGTCAAATAGAAGTTAGTCTACAATTTCTATTATTTTGGGTATTGTTACACCCTTTGCCTGAACGACAGGCCTTCTTCGTTGATACAAACCGCCTCAAACTTGAGAACAACGGGGTCGAAAACGAACACGAGCGGTCAAGCGATAGGTAAGCACGGGCTCAAAGCATGCGAACTCCTAGCAACGTGAAACGTCCGCACGCGCGCCTTTTACCCCCGAAGCTTCGCGACTCAAGGGCGCGTCCGCGCGAACTCGCGCTACAATGGACGCCTGCGACAAATGCCGTTTCGACAAACGCCCTCGTTGCGCGGGAGTCTCGGACCGCCAGCTTCGAACAATCAATTTGGATTACCGGATTAAGAAGCCGGCTCGGATCGACGGGACGAGCAGCAAGCTCGGATCGACAGAGCGAGCAGCCGGCTTGAACCGCCAGTCTCGAGCAACAAACCTTGGGCCGCCCCGCATGCAAAACCGGACGATAGGAGCCTTCGTGAAAAAGACCATCCTCTTCGCCTGCGCCTGGCTGGCTTTCGCCATGGGATTTCTGGGCGTGTTCGTTCCCGTGCTTCCCACCACGCCGCTTCTTCTGCTTGCCACTTTCCTTTTCGCGAACAGCTCGCCGCGTTGCCACGCGTGGATTTGCAAAACGAAGGTCTATGGCGCCTACGTTAAGCCGTTCAAGGAACAAGGCGGGATTCCGCTGAAACGAAAGGCGCACATCATCGGCGTGTCCTTCGCCGTCATGGGCGTAAGCGCGATTCTGGTGCAAAAACCCCTGGTATGGAGCATCCTCGCGGCTGTCGCCTTGTTCCTTCTATGGCTTATGGGCATGCGCATTCCAACCATCAGCGAGAAGAAGGCGGCAGGCTTGGAGGAATAGCCGGGCGCCGACGGGTTGAATGCCACCGGGCCGGACACCGTCGGACAAGACGCTGCCGGATTAGGCGCGGCGAATGACAGCGCCGCCCCTCAGCTAATGCGCGCAATACGCGCGAACCGCATCGCGCAGGAACTGCGCTCCTCCGGGAACCGCTTCGTCGTAATACGCGCGGAAACGCTCGTCTGCAACATAGCCCTCCGCCAGCGACGCATGCGCTTCGGGCGTGTACATGCCGTCGGGCCAATACATGCACAGCCAGCGCTTATGCATGGCGCACAGCCTTCGGGCCGCATCCCCTTCCGAATCGCCCGTCGCCGCCGCCTTGGCAAGCTGCTCGAGAATGGCCACGGCAAGCTCCTCGGCGGATTCCCATTCCTCTTCGTCCATGGCAAGGACCTTTTCCTGCGAGGCGTCGACCGCTTCGTTTCCGTACAGGGCACGCGCCTCCTTGCCGTAGGCACGTTCGTTTTCCTCCACGGCCTGGCGTTTCATGCCCTCGAATTTTTCCTTATCGCTCATAGAGATTCCCTTCTCAAGATGATCTATGGTCTTTCTAACCGACGCAATCATGACATCGGTCTCTTCTCGACGCCGCTCAAGACGCTCAAGATGCTCGCGCAGAGCATGCCGCACATCGAAATCGGGGGCGTCAAGGACGCACCGTATGCCATCGAGTGCCATACCGGCGTCTCGGTATAGAAGAATCTGCTGCAGCCGCTGCACGTCGGCTTCGTCGTAGATGCGGTAGTTGCTGGCGGAACGCTTCGGGGAAAGCAAGCCCACCTCTTCGTAATAATGCAGCGTTCGCACGCTCACGCCCGCCATTTCTGACAGGCTTTTTACCGTATACGACACGAAATCCTCCTTCTTGCCGGCAAGACATCCGAAGTCTAGACCATCACGCCACGTGAGGGTCAACGCTTTTGCACGGCATTTTTCAGACGACGTATCCGCCGCGCCGCACGCCGTCCGGCGCCGCCGCACGCCACGTCACGAAGCCGCACGAAAAAGCAATGCCGCCAGCGCAGAAGCCGAGGCGTATGATGGACGCAGATGGCAATCGCCGCACGCACGGACCATTCGCATGCGGCGGGAAAGGAGTCACGCCATGCTGCCCACGAAACCCATCAACGCCATGATCGAAGACGTCTTCGCAACGCGCTTCACCTGCAAACGCTACGACCCCGAACGCACCGTCTCGGACGAAGATTTGAACACCATTCTGGAAGCAGGCCGCCTCTCCCCGAGCTCCTTCGGACTTGAGCC
>USEQ01000249.1 GCA_900553655.1 uncultured Slackia sp.
CATTCGTCGCAAAGGGCGGCGAACGGCCGTGCTCTTTGCGTGGCAAACGATATTGCCTTTCGGGGCCGGCTGTGTATTCGGGGCATCCTGAAGAAAGGGGAGACATGGATCTCAAAGGAACTCAGACCGAGAAGAATCTGATGGCTGCGTTTGCGGGGGAGTCTCAGGCCCATACGAAGTACCTGTATTACGCATCTCAGGCGAAAAAGGACGGTTACGTCCAGATTCAGAACATCTTCGCCGAAACGGCGAAGAACGAATCCGAGCATGCCAAGCTGTGGTTCAAGGCTTTGCACGGCGGCTCCATTCCCACGACGCTCGACAACCTCGCCGATGCGGCGTCGGGCGAGAACTACGAATGGACCGATATGTACGCGGAGTTCGCCAAGACGGCTCGCGACGAAGGCTTCGACGAGCTCGCCCGTCTTTTCGAGGGCGTCGCCAATGTCGAAAAGGAGCACGAGGCCCGCTATCGCAAGCTTATCGAGCGCATCAATGCCGGGGAGGTTTTCAAACGCGGCGAGATTCACGCATGGAAATGCAACAACTGCGGGCATATCCATATCGGCGCCGAAGCTCCCGAAGTCTGTCCGGTCTGCAATCACCCGCGCGCGCACTTCGAAATCCGTGCGGAAAATTACTAGGAGGCTGCCGGGCGCAAGACGGGCGGCCGCAATCCGAGAGATGGATCCAGCGCCGCGCGCCGCATGCGCGCGGCGCCTTGCTTGAAAATGGGCCGGTTCCGGCCCATTTTTGTATGAACACCTCATCTATGCATTTTTGTGTATCACCTTTTTTAGGGTACCACGCATTATTTAGAGAGTATTTATCAATTACGCACTTCCTATATGTAATGCTTATTGTATTGAAATCCCAGGTGATAGGCCGTTTTACCTGGTAAGTGTTACGAAATTAACACCAAATAATACGGAGTTGCTACCTGTGATGACATTCGTAACATTTTTTTGCCGTTATTCTGCATTTTTGCATAAATATTTATTTTAGCTGCTAGATGAGCATCAATTCTAGGATAATGCGTCACGTCGGTATTTCGGAAAGCATCTATAGGAGGTGTATGTATGGACAACAAGGCCACTGTCCCAGAGTTTCAGGGCATGCTCGAATCGCGCGGAGTTTCGCGTCGTAGCTTCATGAAACTGTGTGGCACGCTCGCGGTCATGGTCGGCTTGGGTGAAGCCGCCGCTCCCCGCGTTGCTCAGGCTCTTGAGGAGTCCGTCATCGGAGCAAGCCAGGGCGACCTGTATCCGGTCATCTGGATCGAGGGCGCATCCTGCACTGGTTGCACGGAGGCTTTTGCTCAGATCGACGCTCCCGATCCGGCCAGCATCGTGCTCGAGATGATTTCGCTGAACTACAGCGAAACGCTGAGCGCCGCTGCCGGCTGGTCCATGGAGGAGGCCAAAGAGCAGACCATCGCAGCGGGGAACTACATCCTCATCTACGAGGGCGCTGTTCTTAACGGCTGGGACGGCAATGCGCTTCGCATTGCTGGCAAGACGGGCAATGAGCATTTGATCGAGGCGGCCGAGAAGGCAAACGCAGTCGTCGCCCTCGGCTCTTGCGCAGTCAATGGCGGCTGGATGGCGGCTCATCCCAACCCCTCGAACGCTCAGGGCGTCCAGCAGTTCTTGAAGGCACAGGGCATTGAGACCCCGGTCATCAACATTCCCGGCTGTCCCCCGAACCCCGAATGGCTCTGCGCCATTCTCGTCGAGGTTCTTCTGCTCAACAAGCTCCCCGAGCTCAATGCGGAAAACAAGCCCGCTCAGATTTTCGGTCAGACCATCCATGACAACTGCCAGCGTCGCGGCCACTTCGAAAACGGCGAATTCGTCTACCAGTTCGGTTCTCCCGAAGAAGCCAAAGGCTACTGCCTCTATCCTCTGGGATGCCGCGGTCCTCAGACCAAGGCGAACTGCGGCGTCGTGCGCTACAACCACCGTCGCAGCTGGTGCATCGAAGCAGGCGCTCCCTGCATCGGTTGCTGCGAGGCGAATCCCGAGAACCCCGGTCAGAACTGGGTCGAGGTCAACGCCCCGTTCCTCAAGCGTCATCGCGACCTGCGCATCGGCGACTTCATGGTTCAGCCCGGCACCATCGCCTTGGGCCTGACCGGCATCGTTGCTGCGGCTCTCGTGGTTCACGGCTTCGGCATGAAGGCCGCCGGCCGCGTTCCTCAGGGCGCAGAGTTCGAGAAGGTTCGCGCATGGGATGCCAAGCATCCTGACAAGTCCATCGGCGTCTACTCCAAGGAAGACCTCGACGCCGCTAGCAAGAAGAAGGGAGGCAACCAGTAATGGCACGTTCTATCATCGACCCGATTACCCGCATCGAAGGCCACTTGCGCGCTGAGATGGAAGTCACCGACGGCGTCGTCACCGATGCGTGGGTTTCCGGCGGTTGTACAGACGTACGCTATTTAGGTGCCAGC
>USEQ01000250.1 GCA_900553655.1 uncultured Slackia sp.
CGTACCGGCCCTCGCCATACGCATCAAAGCTGTATTTGCGGGCGGCCTTGATGGCGCCTTCATTGGCTTCGGCGCCGGAATTGGCGAAAAACGTTTTCCAGGCGATTGTCCCCTTCGAAGTGGATTCGTCGGCAGATTCTGCGACGTCGGCGCGTTCGTTGGCGAGCTTGTTGATGAGCTCGGCTACTTCGGCGCGATGCTCTACGTAGAAGTAGTTGGAAACATGCAGGAGCTTTTCGGCTTGTTCTTGCAGCGTTTTCGTGAGCACGGGATGGTTATGGCCAAGGCTGCATACGGCAATGCCTGCAAGGAAATCGAGATAGGTTTTGCCGGTGGAATCGGTAAGTTCCATGCCCGAACCTTGCACGAATTCGACGTTGTTGCGAGCAAAGGTGGACATGATATAGCGGTTTTCGAGCTCTTCTACATGGGCGAGCGACTGGGATGGCGCATTCATGGGTTCTCTCCGTTCTCGAGGGTTTGCCACACCCGACGGTGCGGGTGGAAGGTCGGTGGTTGCAAACGCGGGCGTATAAATTGGCTGCATTGCCCAAGCTTCGTGCGCGGTCTTCGCTAGGGAATGCACGCAAGCAGTTCAAGGCCGGTGTTTTCGGGCAGGCCGCACACGATGTTGGCGCATTGGACCGCCTGAGCCGAAGCTCCTTTTCCGAGGTTGTCGATGGCGCACATGCACACGGCGATCTGCTCTTCCTCATTGACCGACACGTTGACGTGCGCGTGGGCCGTTCCTTCGACCGACGCGGTTTTAGGCCATATGCCTTCGGGGAGCACGGAGACCAACGTTTCGTCGGCGTAGTGCTTTTCGTAGAGCGCGTGAAGCTCGTGGGTCGTGGTTTTTTCCGCAAGGGGAACATAGACCGTGGAAAGAAGCCCGCGGCGAAGCGGGGCGAGGTGCGGCGTGAAAATGACGCGTGCCAGCTCTTTTTCATCAAGACGCGGATGAAGGCGGGCGTAGGCCTGGGCTATTTCGGGCGCGTGACGATGATGGGGGAGTCCATACACTTCGACATTTTCGTCTGCGGAGCAGAAGTGGGTCTTTGCCGTAGCTTTGCGTCCAGCCCCGGTGACGCCGGATATGGCATCGATGACCACAGTGGACGTTTCCTGCGCAAGCCCTGCGTGCATGGCGGGTGCGGCAGCGAGGATGGACGCCGTGACGTAGCAGCCGGCGCACCCTACGACAACGGCGTTTCCTCGGGCGTGCTCTTCGGCAATGCGGGCAAGCTCTGCGTGCATGGTTTCGGGTTGGCCGTATACGGCGCGCTCGAGGAGTTCCGGCGCGGTATGGGGAGTTTTGTAGACGCTCTCGTAACGGCTTTCGTCAGAGAAGCGGAAGTCTGCGGAAAGGTCTATAACGGAAACGCCCGCTTCAACGAGGCGTTGTGCATGCTGCATGCCGGCGGTGTGGGGGACGGCGGTGAACACTATGTCGCAGGAAAGCAACGATTCGTCATTGTGGGGGACGAGCGTCGTCTTGGGATAGGCGTGCTCAAGCGCCGGGTAAAGCGCGCCTATTTCGGCTCCTGCTTCGGCCCCTGCCGTAAGGGCGACCGCCTCGAAGACGGGATGCTGTGCGACCAGCCTGGCAAGCTCCGCCCCTGCGAATCCTGTTGCACCGACGATTCCTACGCGTATGGTGTCCATTGCGACCTCCAAGCTCGGTATATTCGTAACTATGCATTCTATCGCATTAAAATGCATAGTTATATAGTGCAACGGTGTAACGAACGTATTAAAAAAGGTCTTGTTTGCGCGGTTTTAATCGGCTGTTTGGCGAAGTTCTTTTTTGATGGGATCCTTTCATGGCGCGCTGGCAGACCGCGCTTTCGAATCTTTGCGTTCGATTCTATGCGCCGCTCATGTGGTCGATTATCTCCTGCCGGGAATGCAGGTCGGTCTTGGCGTAAACGTGTTTGATGTGCGCGCGCACGGTCGCAGGGGTGATGCAGAGCTCTTCGGCAATTGCTTGCTGCGTCTTTCCTAAAGCGTAGAGCGCCACTACTTCCGCTTCGCGGTCGGGCAGGCCGAATTCTTTCTGGAGCTTTTCCGCATCGTGCAAAATCAGCTCCTTGCGCATGGAGGCGCTGCTCATCTGCTCGCCTTTCAATCGAAGCAGCTTTTCGAGGCCGCTGGGTGCTTTCTTTTGCGGCGCCCGCGTCGCTGTAGGCGGTTTTCAAAAGCCTCATGAAAACGAATTGGGTCGATGCCAGAATGAGCGCACCTGTCAATGCGGTCAGCACCATGGGGTCGGCCAGAATCGGATTTGAGAAATATCCGACGATGATTTGCGCGAACGCGCGCGGCACGAGGTAGGCGAGCCAGCCTGCCATGCCGTAGAAGAAGGGGTCTTTGGTTCCGTAGTGCGAAAAGGCTACGATAAAGTACCATACCAGACCGGTCATG
>USEQ01000251.1 GCA_900553655.1 uncultured Slackia sp.
GTGGCATCAAAGCACCACCGAGGAGGCCGCCATGATGATCTCGACAAAAGGGCGCTACGCAATGCGCCTCATGATTGACATCGCCGACCATGAAGACAGCGGCCCCGTCTCCCTCAAAGAAGTCGCAAACCGCGAGGATATGCCGGTAAAATACCTCGAGCAGCTCGTACGCTGCCTTACGCGCGACGACATTCTCCGCAGCGTGAGGGGGCAGCGAGGCGGCTATCTTCTCGCACGCAGCGCGTGCGATATTTCGGCAGGCGATATCCTGCGCTGCGTCGAAGGCAGCATAGCGCCCGTATCGTGCCTCTCCCAGCAGAAGCCCTGTCCGCGCAAAGACGCCTGCACGACATTCTCTTTCTGGCAAGGCCTCGATGCCGTGATTGACTCCTACGTGGACTCGGTCACGCTCGAGCAGCTCCGCGTCCCCCATGCTCCCTCATGCGGAGAACTTCGAGGGGGCTCTGTCTGCGCAAACGAGGCGCAAAGCACCTAGGAGCGACGCCCGCTCGCTCTTGCCGACAGACGCCGCATCTTCTAATATCGAAGATTGCCATCTCGTCGGAAGGAGCACGATGGTTTCTGAGCAGAGGCTCGAGGAGCAATGCCCCCCGAAAACATTTCAGAGAGCACGCCTTATTGCGGCATCCGGCCAAAGCATCCTCACGAAGCGATGCCGCTTCGACCAAACGGGAACCCACCTTTCGGCGTTCGTGGCGTCAAGCCGTGGATGGAACGACAGTTATCGAACCTCGATCACGCTCGATGAGGACGATAGTTCCATCAAGGATTACGCCTGCACCTGCCCTGCTGCTTTGCAACACGACGCCCCGTGCAAGCACTGCATGGCGTTAGCGATTTCCTATTCTATGAAACCCGAACGTTTCAGCGGATATAAATCGCACAGAAAGCCGGAGACGACTCCGTGCCTCGCAGAATTCATCAAGCAAAGAGACATTGCGCGTTCGGCCCCCTTTTACAACGAAATCGATATCGAACCCGCCCTGGTCTACGGATACCGCGCATGGTCCGCGCATTTCAAGGTCATCGGACCGAACGGTTCCTACGTCATGAAAAACATCACGGATTTCGCCGAACGCATGGAACAAGGAAGCTATCACTCGTATGGGAAAAACCTCGCTTTCGCCCATACGATGGATGCGTTCACCCCGAGAGGGAAAGCCCTTTGCTCGCTCATCGCCCGAGCCGTCGCCTCGCGAAAGCGGTCTTCATATGCGCACGCATGGGGAACTCGACCGCAGGAGATGCCCGCACGTACGATACATCTGACCGATTACGAGACCGTCGACTTGCTCGATGCCCTGGAAGGGCGCCCCTTCGTCGTCGAAGGGGCCGACATAGGCATTCGCTCGAAGACCCTCGCGCACACCGTCAACGAAGATCCGGAGCTGACCGTCCGGTTCGTCAAGGAACCGCAAGGCGGCTTCTCTGTGCAACGCGACGACGAACTCGTTTTCATAACCAGCGGGAACAGGATGTACGTCTGGCATGATGACGTCTTCTACGACTGCAGCGACGATTTCGCTCGAAGCGCCGCCTTCCTGAAAACCGTCTACGAAACCGAATCGGACCTGCTCTATATCAGCGAGGACGATCTCCCCCGCTTTTGCGCGGCAGCGCTTCCCGTCATAGAAGAACGCGTCCGCGTAAGCGCTCCCGAAGAGCTCGAGTCCTATCGGCCCATCCCTGGGTCGGTCGAGCTATACTTCGATAAGACGCCGAAAAGAATCGTATGCGACGCCCACGTATCGTACGGCCTCCTCACGCGCATCCTTCGAGAAGGAGCATGGCGCTGGGAAAAGCCCGATGCGCCTCTGCCTCTGCCCGACGATGCGCTCGAGGCGCAAACGGCAAGCCTCTTGGGGCAATATATGCATAAAACGCCGAACGGAGGAGGCGCGACTCGCGGCCTCGCCCGGTCCTCGGCGTATATCGAGCTAAGCGATTCCGACCGAGTCGGACGGCTCCTCTTCGAGGGGCTGAAAGAGTTCAAGCAGCAGACGAGCGTGTTCACCACGCCGTCGTTCGACCGGATGATATCCGACAAGAAACCGACCATAAGCATGGGGGTGTCTCTTTCCGGAAACCTCATCAACCTGGACGTTTCCGCAACGGACCTTCCTAAAGAAGAGCTTGCAAGCCTGCTTGCCAGCTACCGTCTGAAGAGGAAATACCATCGCCTGAAAAACAACGTTTTTCTCGATATCGCCGAGCTCGACCTGGCACAGCTCGACCGCATCGCGACAGACCTCGACATCTCGGCCGGCCAGCTCGCAAGCGGCACCGTGGAGCTCCCGGCGTATCGTGCATTCTATCTCGACGACGAGCTTCATGACGCTCGAAGGGACGGCGCCTTCGAACGCTATATCGAACAATTCCACCCAACCG
>USEQ01000252.1 GCA_900553655.1 uncultured Slackia sp.
GGAGGCGTTTACGGCGCGGGCGATGGCGGGGTTCATCAAATAACCTCCCTTCGTCGTATTACCCGCTGCATTGTACACAAGAATTGTTAGCTAAGTGAAACTTTTTTCTTATTCCGTCCCGTTCGGGACTGACGGAAAGAGGCGCTCGGGGGATGCTGGCACATATGAGGCGGACATGCATGCGGTCCGTCGGCATCGGCTTTTGCCGATAGAACGCGAAGAGAGGTGTCCATGCGAAAAATCGTTCTTTTTAGCGGTTCGTCTGCCGTTGGGAAGACCGCGGTGCTCTTGTGGGTTATCGATTGCTTGCGGCTACAGGGAATGCACCCTGCGGTATGCAAGATAGATTGCGTTTCAGGGGAGGACGAGGCTGTGTTTGAAAAAGCCGGCGTTCCCGTCGTGGCGGGGATAAGCGCCGACATCTGCCCTGATCATTATCTCGTGTCGAACATTCCCGAAATCTGGTCTTGGGCGGACGAAGTAGGAAGCGACGTTCTTCTTGTCGAAACGGCGGGGCTGTGCAATCGCTGTTCTCCCGCAACGCGATCCATGGTTTCCGGGTGCGTGATCGACGCGACGGCGAGTTGCAAGGCGCCCGAGCATCTCGGGCCGATGCTTTCTCAGGCGGATTTTGTGGTGTTGACCAAAATTGACATGATTTCGCAGGCAGAGCGGGAAATTGTATGCAGCGCCGTGTCGGATGTGAATCCCGATGCGGAGGTTTTTGCCGTCGATGCCTTGGCGGGCTATGGGGTTCATGCGCTGTCCCGCTATATCGAGTCGGCTCCTTCGGTTGAGACGTATGAGGGCGATGTGCTGCGGCATCCGATGCCTGCAGGCGTTTGCTCGTATTGCGTTGGCGAGTGCCGCGTCGGGGCTGCTTTTCAGCAAGGCGTTGTGGGCAAAATAGAATTCGGGAAGGTTTCGTGATGGATGCTATTACCGTCATGGCGGGAACGGACAAGGCTGGTCACCCTGAGAAGTTTGATTCGATAGAGCTTCGGATGGGCAGGATGTATGCGATCGTCGGGAATACCGGATCGGGCAAGAGCCGGTTCGTCAAGGATGTCGAACAGCTCTCTGCGGGCGATTCTCCCACCAGACGACGTGTTTTGGTGGACGGCCGGCAGCTTGGCTACCAAGAACGCTCTGAGTTCGAAAGGTCGTCGATCGCCCACGTGGGGCAGAATATGAGGTTCGTCCTCGACGTTACCGTCGAAGAGTTCGTTGCCATGCATGCCCGATGCCGCGGGCGCGTGCCGTGCATAGACGATGTTGTCGCGCTTGCGAACGAAATTACCCCCGAGCATGTGCGCAGGGAATCGAAACTCAATGTCTTGTCGGGGGGCCAGTCGCGTGCTCTCATGGTGGCGGATGTGGCATTGGTTTGCGACAGCCCCATTGTCCTGGTGGACGAGATAGAGAATGCGGGAATTGACAAGGTTGCGGCTCTATCCGCCCTTTGCCGCGCCGACAAACTGGTGCTTGCCGTGACGCACGACCCCCATACGGCGTTGATGGCTCACGAACGCATTGTAATGAAAGGGGGTTCGGTTGCTTGCGTTCGAGCTCGTAGCGAGCGAGAGAAAGAAGCATTCGTCTCTCTTGATGGCCAGTATCGTCGACAGCGTGCTTTGCAGCAGGCGTTGCGCGAAGGAGGGGAGGTTGCATGGGCGGAATGCGCACGGTAACTCTTTATTGGAATCATATTTGCATCATGCACAATTTTGAAAAAGAGCACTTGGGTCGCGTGCGCGATCGGTTGTTGCGTCACGGCATAGACCTTCGTGTGACGTATTTCGGCATGGGCTACGACGGGCATATGTCGTCGTATTTGCGAAAAGACAACGCGTTGCTTCCGGACATCATGGTTTCGGCCGATCTCGAAGTGTTTGAGAACGCCCGCATTGCCGAAAAGATTGGAGCATGCCATCCTGCCTTATCGTGGGTCGAGCGCAAGGACACGCCGGCGGTTCGTGCCGTTGTTCGAGACGAGGCCCTTCTTCCATTCGTCATCATCCCCTTGACGGCTTACGGAAACGCATCATGCGAAGGCCGCTCTTTTCTCGAGATAGTTGAGCGGAAGCGCGTCGCGTTTGGGGGCATTGACAACTCGGCGGCAAAGACGGTGGTGAAAGCGGTTTGGGAGCGCTACGGCGAACAGGCTGCTCGCAAGGTCTTGACTGAATGCCGGGTGACGAATATGCCTATCGAGGCTTTCCAGGCGGCGAGGGTCGGCGCCGTCGATGTGGCTGTTGCGCCGTCGTTATACGGGCTGCGTGCCGACGGCATATCCAGGGTACATAGCGTCTTTGAAGAGGGCTCCTTTCTTTTGCCGACGTACTTTTGCGCTCGCAAAAGCGTCGACGAAGAGACGGCGCGTATCGTGCGCGATGAGG
>USEQ01000253.1 GCA_900553655.1 uncultured Slackia sp.
TTTCAAAACCTTGTCTTCTCCGCTCTGCAGAAGAAGCGCCGTATAGCTGTTCTCGGTATCGGCGTCGCGGCGAGAGCCGATGACCTCGGCGAGGCCGCATATGGTCTCTCCGATATTCCCAGGTTGCACGTTCGCTGTGCGCTCGCCCATGATTACCTCTCTATCTTCTTGAAAAAGCACGTCTTGCTACCCGTATGGCATGCGGGCCCCTCAGCATCCACTTCGACCAGAAGCGTGTCGGAATCGCAATCGGCGTAGAGGGCAACCACATGCTGGATGTTTCCGCTCGTGGCCCCCTTGTTCCAGAGCTCCTGGCGCGACCGCGACCAAAACCAGGTCGTGGACGTCTGAAGCGTCAGACGAAGAGACTCCTCGTTCATCCAGGCCATCATGAGCACCTCTTTGGTGTCGTGCTGTTGGACGATGGCGGGAATCAGTCCTTGCTCGTTGTATTTCAATGCAGCCTCTTCAAACTTCATATGGCCCTGCCTTTCACTCAAGCCGCCAAGGCGAATGCGTACGCATCAGAAGTCGAGGCGAACGGGAATCCCCTGCGACGCCATGTACTCCTTCACCTGCCTGACCGTATACGTTCCGAAATGAAACACGCTTGCAGCGAGCACGGCATCGGCCTCCCCGTCGATGACGCCTTCGGCGAAATGTTCCAAAGACCCTACGCCCCCCGACGCAATGACCGGGATAGGGACCGCACGGGACACGGCGCGCGTCAGCGCGATATCGAACCCGTCTTTCGTGCCGTCTCTGTCCATAGACGTGAGAAGAATCTCGCCTGCACCCCGCCGTGCGCATTCCTGCGCCCACCACACGGCATCGATGCCCGTAGCCTTTCTTCCTCCGGCGACGAACACTTCCCAGCGGTCGGCCCCTGGAGCGCCCGGAACACCCACGCGCTTCGCATCGATCGCGCACACGACCGCCTGACTGCCAAACGCCGCCGCAGCAGCCCCGATCAAAGAAGGGTCCGCTACTGCGGCAGAGTTGAGCGAAACCTTGTCGGCCCCTGCAGCCACCATGGTGCGCATGCCCGCCACGTCGCGAAAACCGCCGCCAACCGCATAGGGAATAGAAAGCTGCCGAGCGGCTTCCGACGCCATCTCGATCGTGGTCGTCCTTTTATCGCTCGTGGCGGTTATATCGAGAAAAATCACCTCGTCTGCGCCCTCGGCGTCGTAGAAACGGGCCAATTCGACAGAATCGCCTGCATCGCGCAAGCCGACGAAGTTCACGCCCTTGACGACGCGCCCATCCTTCACATCGAGGCACGGTATGACACGCTTTGTCAGCATGAGAGCATTCCTCCTAACCGCGAGCGGCCGCAAGGGCCTGCGAAAGCGTAAAGCTGCCCTCGTAAAGGGCGCGCCCCGTAATGCATCCTTCCACGACCCCGTCTTCTAGACGGGCAAGCTTCTCGACATCGCGAAGGGAGGCTATACCGCCCGATGCGACAACGGGAAAGCCCGCGACGCTCGCGATATGCCGATACGCCTGCTCGTCGATGCCCGTCTGCATGCCATCGCGAGCGATGTCGGTGAACACCAGATGCCGAAAACCAAAATCTGCCAAACGGGCAACAAGGTCGTCAGCCGAAACGCCCGCCCCTTCGCGCCACCCGTTCACCTTCACCATGCCATCTTTCGCCGCGACGTCTGCGACGAGCAGCTCGCCATAGCGAGCCGCCGCCGCTTCGGCGAACAGCGGGTCGCGCACGACCGCCGTGCCTAACGCGATGCGAGAAGCCCCCGCCTCGGCCAATTCGTCGATACGCTCGAGAGAGCGCACGCCGCCGCCTACGTCGACCGAAATCCCTTCGATGGAACAGAGCTCTTCGACGGCCTTCCTGTTCGCCTCGAGCTCTCCGGCCCCTTCTTCGAAAGCGGCGGAAAGATCGACAACGTGCACCCAACGCGCACCCTGGTCGAGAAACGAGCGGGCCACGGCAGCGGGGTCATCGGAATACACCTTCGCATGCCTGCGATCGCCCTTTTCGAGCCGAACGACTTTGCCTGCGATAAGGTCAATTGCGGGAAAAACGATCACGACAGACCTTCTCCTTTACGATCTTCGGAATGGCTTGCTTGTTCGCATTCCTGCACGATACGCACGAAATTGCGCAAGACCTCTCGGCCTTGCCCCGAGGATTTTTCGGGATGGAACTGGCAGCCGAAGACCATGCCGCTTGCAACCGCCGCCGCAAACCGCACGCCGTAATCGGTCCAGCATGCCACCACGTCGTCGCTGTCGGGCTCGACGATGTAGGAATGGGTGAAGTAAAAATGAGAACCGCTCGAAACGTCGCTGAGGAGCCTTTTCCCCTGCGCCGTAATGGAAACATCATCCCAACCTACATGCGGAACCT
>USEQ01000254.1 GCA_900553655.1 uncultured Slackia sp.
AGGCAATGTCCACCTGACCGGCGCGCACCGCAGCAAGAGCGGCATCTTCCTCCATGAAGACCACCACGACGCGTTCCATCTTAGGGGCCTCGCCGTAGTAGTCGGGGTTCGCCTTGAGAATGACCTGCTGGCCGCGATCCCACTGCTCAAGCATATAGCGGCCCGAACCGATCGGATTGGCGCCGTAGTCCTCCCCATGGGCATGCTCGGGCACGATGCCCACGACGGCAAGCGTGTACAGAAGCGCGTTATAAGGCTTCGTCATGGTAATTTCCACATGCGTGTCATCGGTCGCCACGGCCTTTTCGACCATGGAAAGGTCGGCCTCGGCCGCCTCGGATTCGATAATACCGTTGATGGTAAACGCCACATCAGATGCGCTCAGAGGCTCTCCGTCGGTGAACTTCGCGTCGTCACGAATAGTGAAATACCAGGTCATTCCATCGTCTGCGCAGTACTACTCCGTGGCAAGATCGTTGACGAACTCGAGATTGACATCCGTGGTGATGAGGGTGGATTGGATCAAGGGCTCATGCACGTGTTCGCCGCAGCCCCACGACACAAAGGGGTCGAAGCCGGCGGCCGGCTCGCTGTTCATGTTCATGGCAACAATGACCTGGTTCTTTACCCCCGCGTCGTTCGCAGAAGGGCTTCCGTCGGCGCCGTTGCCGCCGCATGCGGAAAGCACGCCGGCGCATGCGACGCTCGCACCTCCGGCAGCAATCAGCTGCGCAAAACGGCGGCGGGTCATATTCGTGGGAAGTGCAGACATGGCTTCTCCTTCGAAAGAGCGGCGCGGCTTTGCTCCGCACCCAAGAGTGTTACTTTTTCAAAACTCGTAACACCATAAAGCAAGGGTATTACTTAATCAATATTCGTAACACCAGAGGCTCAAGATTGCTGCAAGCGGTAGAAAGAGCGAAGAGGGTCACGGGAGGCGCGTCGCACGGCCGCAGGGCCCAAACCCCCTTCGAGGTCCTCCGCATCCGCACGCCAAACACCGCGCCCCACACGGAGCTCTCCTGCTCGTCCAACCTGCATGCACGCACCGAACGCTGCGCTCCGCACGAGGACGCTAGGGTTCAAGTTCCTCTTTGATATAGCGCCCCGTCACGCTTCGCTCACACGATGCAACCTCTTCGGGCGTGCCACACACCACAACTTCACCGCCGTCCTCGCCACCACCAGGCCCTAAATCTATCACGTAATCGGCGTTGGTGATCATATCCAGGTCGTGCTCAATCACCACCACGGTGGCACCGGCGTCAACCAGGCGTTGCAAAACGTCCAACAGCACTTCCACATCGAGAGGATGCAGCCCGATGGTAGGTTCATCGAACACGAACAATGCATTGTCCTGGCTGCGCGTCAACTCCCCCGCAAGCTTCAGGCGCTGCGCTTCGCCGCCCGAAAGCGCCGGCGTCGCCTCGCCGAGCGTGAGGTATCCCAGCCCCAAATTGTGCAGAACGTCGAGCTTGGTCTTAACGCTGCGCAAACCCGCAACAGAGCCGCGCGCTTCATCCACCGTCATGGCAAGAAGCTCAGGAAGGGATACCTCCTGCTCGCATGCGACCGGTTCAGACGAAGCGCCGGCAACCTCAACGCCTGAGGCGCCGTTTAGTCGACCCGCCGAAACCGCTCGCTTCACCTCATACGCCTCGCGGCCATAGCGCGAACCTCCGCACGAGGGACACGGCATATCAACATCGGGAAGGAACTGCACGTCAAGCGAAACCTGACCCGTTCCATCGCAGACTTCGCAACGCAGCGAGCCCGTATTGTAGGAAAATGCGCCCATCTTAAGGCCTCGCTCCTGCGCCACAGGCGTTTTCGCGTACGCGCGGCGCAAATCGTCAAGCACGCCCGAATACGTCGCTACGGTCGAGCGCACATTGGCCCCTACAGGACTCGCGTCGATCAGATGAACACGTTCGATACCAGCCGGCTCAAGACTCCTTACATGCTTCGGCATTACCGCGCCTTCGGCGGCCGCGCGCAACGCGGGCACAAGCCCCTCGAGAACCAGCGTGGTCTTCCCCGAGCCGGAAACACCCGTCACCGCCACAAGGCGTCCACGAGGAATGTGCACCGAAAGCGGCTTGACCGTGTGCATCTTGCCCGTCGAAAGCTCGATGCAGCCAAGGTCGAACATGGTCGCCTTTTCCGCGCGATTGCGCACGCGCACGCGTCGGTCGCCCGAAAGAAACGCGCCCGTCCGAGACCGAGGGCACCCTACGAGCTCCGACGGAGACCCCTGCGCTATGACGCAACCGCCGTTCGCACCAGATCCGGGACCTATCTCCACAAGATGGTCGGCATGGCGAAGCACCCTTGCGTCATGGTCGACCAGCACCACGGAGTTCCCGTCGG
>USEQ01000255.1 GCA_900553655.1 uncultured Slackia sp.
CATCTTTCAGCCCGTGTTTCTCGGCGTCGGATTTGAACGTCTCGAAAAGCGCCGCAACGGCTTTTTTCTGCGTGCGGGCCTTCGACACATCCACGGGAAGCCCGTCGCGCACCGTGAGAACGGGCACGATCTGGATGATATTTCCCAAAAGGGCTTTCGCCGCGCCGATGCGGCCCCCTTTCTGGAGAAACGTCAGATTCGTGGGCGAGAACAGAAAGCGCGTACGCCGCACCGCATCAGCCGCCGCCTTGGCGCATTCGTCAAGCGTTTTGCCAGCCTTGACGGCATCGTGGGCAGCCCACACGCAAAACGCCTGGTCCCACCCGGTGGAATAGGTATTGACGAAAGACGCCCTGAACCCGATGTTGCGGGCGTGGACAGCGCGCGCCGCGCGCAATGCTCCGTCGAAGGTGCCGGAAAGCTTCGAAGAGATAAACACGCCGAGCACCTCGTCCCCCGCAGCGGCGGCGCGTTCGAAGTACTCCTCGAATTCGTGCTGCGAAGGCTGCGAAGACGTGGGGATGTTATCGGCCTTGGAGGGGAGGTCGGCGTAGAACGCATCCAAATCCATGGTCGCGTCGGCGTATTCGACGCCGCCGTCGTTGACGTAAAGGGATATGACGTCTATTCCTGCGTCCTTGGCGTCCTGTGCGGGAATGGATGCGACCGAATCGGTAAGAAGCTTTATCATGGTACCCCCGTCTTGCGCCGCGCCAAAACGAACGGCGCGCATTGATTCCTTCGGTATATTGTAGTGCAGCGCGACGCCGTTGCCGAAGAAACTGCAGCACCACCACATACCGCCGAAGCGTAGGGCCGATCTCCCGTGCGCATCTGTCCTAGTTCCCCACGTACATCTGCCGATAGGGGTTGTTCGTGTTCGGAACCACCTTGATAAAAGGGCCCTCGAGCAGGAAGTCCTCATCATAGCCGAATCGGTCGCAGAACTCACGCACGATGCCTTCGATGCGGTCGAGCTCGTCTTTTCCGACGGTTCGCGCGCTCACTTGGTCGGGGAATGCCACGTCCTCGCAGGCCCCGCGCAGATACATCTCGCCTCCGTGCATGCCCGCGCAGGGAAAATCTCCCACGATCCGCTTTCCGTCCGCACCGATGCCGAGCACGACGATGATGCCGCCCGCCTGGTATTCTCCCAGAAAGCTGCCGGCGACGCCGCCGATGACCAGGCTCGGCACCTTTTCCTCGAATTCTTTCATATGGATACCGGCGCGATAGCCCGCGTTGCCCTCGACGAATATCCTGCCTCCGCGCATGGCATAGCCGACCGCGTCGCCGATGCTGCCGTGAACCACGATCTCGCCGTCGTTCATGGTGTCGCCTACCGCATCCTGGGCATTGCCCCGCACGATCACCGTGGCGCCGTTGAGATACGACCCCAGAGCATTGCCGGGAATGCCCTCCATCTCAAACACGCCCTTTTCCATACCCGCCGCGAGAAAACGCTGCCCAAGGCATCCTTTCACCGTGCAGCCTTCTTCGTTCTCTCTCAGCAAAGCATTCAAACCCCTGCCGTCAAGGCCGTTCGCCTCGATAACCTTCATGGTTCAGACCCTTTCTCGATGGTATCGCCTTCTTCCGACGCCCCGGCACACGAATCGCCCCGCCGCACGCGAGGCGCTCTTGCCAGGGCGCGACGAAAGCCCGCTATTCCCCCGCATGGGACACGCCGAGTATGGCGAGCTCGCGGTTGGTGAGCCCCACGCCGCGCAGCATGAGGCGGTTGCCGCGCAGCGCCTCGATGGAGTTGATGCCCATCGCCCCCATGAATTCCATGATCTCGCGCTGCCAGGCGCGCATAAGGTTCACCAGTCGCCGCGCTCCCCGGTCGGGGTTCAACCTCCTTTCCAAGGAGGGATCCTGCGTGGCAATACCCCAGTTGCACACGCCTGTCCTGCAAGCCCGGCACAGGTGGCAGCCCAAAGCGAGCAGCGGAGCCGTGGCGACCCCGCACGCATCGGCTCCAAGGGCAACGGCCTTGATAACGTCTGCGGAGCTACGAATGCTTCCGCTCACGATCAGGGACACTTCGTTGCGGATGCCCTCGTCGCGAAGACGCTGGTCGACCGAGGCAAGCGCGAGCTCGATGGGAATGCCCACGTTGTCGCGAATCCTCGTGGGAGCCGCGCCGGTCCCGCCGCGAAAGCCGTCGATGACGATACCGTCCGCGCCGCTGCGCGCGATGCCGCTTGCGATGGCTGCGATGTTGTGCACCGCCGCGACCTTGACGAAGACCGGCTTCTCGTAGCCCGTCGCCTCCTTGAGCTAATACACCAGCTGCCTGAGGTCTTCGATGGAGTAGATGTCGTGATGAGGCGCCGGGGATATGGCGACCGAGCCTTCGGGG
>USEQ01000256.1 GCA_900553655.1 uncultured Slackia sp.
TGTTCCTCTACGGATACATCCGAATCCGAGAATTCCGGTTCTACGGCGGTTGATTCCGAGATGCTCGACAGAGCGCCCCGAAGCGCATCGGAAGATATTGGCGGAAGCGCTCAGGCTGCAACCGTTGATTACGACACCTCGACGTATGTCTCTCCCGAGGAAAAATGGGAATCCGCCGACGACGGTTCGGTGGTTCTCGATGTGGTCGAGCCCTATGTGAATGAGAACGCCGCCAGCCAGACGCTCACGGTGAAGACCGAAGGCAACGCCCGCTTTGCGGATGCCGTATCGGCTGATGCCGTAACCGCCACGGGCGGTATGGCGGAATGGGCCGTCGTCTCTGTTTCGCGTCTGTCCGACACGGAGATTTCAATCGGCCTTTCGCGTCCCGAATCGCCCTCCGATGCCGCCATGGCTGCGTCGAGCGCCAGTCTGAGCATCGCAGCATCCTGTATCGAGGTGCCGACCGAAAGTTCGTCCGAAGACGATGCCGCCATACAGGAGGTGCGCGAGAAATTGGAGGCCTCAAGCGAGGAAGACGGCGAAACGTTTCTTTCCGAAGACGATGATAGCATCGACCTTGCCGCTCTCGAGAACGACGCTGCCTACGACGTTTCGATTCCCTTCGTGCATCCTTCCTTGCTGGTGGACGTGGCCGATACGCAGGTAGGCCAGTCGGCTACCGTATATCGTATCGTCGCGAGTGAATTCTCGTTCCCGGCAAACGTCTCGGCAGGGGATTTCTCGGTGCAGCTGAGCGCATCGGCTCCAGCCGATGCGGCTGCGCCTGCCGTGCAGGACGTGGTGCGCGTGAACGATTTCGAGTTGGATGTCACCGTCTCCTCAGACGCTTCCGTACAAGGGGGCCCGCTCGATTACGCCGCCTTGATTATGAGTGCCGCCTCGAGTGGCACGGGCGGGGAGGTCTGCTGCCCCTTGGTCCTTCCCGATGCCTGGGTCGATGCGGAGGTGGTAGCCTTCGACGGCAATTCCGCGGAAGATCTCGCCGCCAGCTCTGAAGAGGTGGCCGCGGCCGAAGAGGAGGTCGCGGCCGAAGAAGAGGCCGTTGCCGAAGGGGGAAACGCTTCCGAGGACGGCGATTACTTTGACACGGTGACCGTGAGCACGACCCTGCATAATGCCGATGTCTCCGCCGAGGAAAACACCGCGGTAAGCGTCCTTACGACCGATGGCACCTACAAGGAAGTCAAGGCTGTGCAGACGCAGGTCAATCCGGACGGCGTAGATAGAACGTTCAACGTCCAGGACCTCAGGGACGCGGCCTATGGCAATGCCGATGAACAGCCGCAGGCAAATGACGGGGATGCAGGGGAGGGCCTGGAGGACAAGATAGCCCTGGCTCGCAGCGCAGCCGAGTCGGACATGGTTGTTTTGAGCGTGGATGCTCCTGCGGTTGCGAGCGCCTATGGCGGCGCCGACCAAGACCCGCATCCGGAGGTGATGTTCGTTGCGCTCAAGAGCGCCGCCATGCCCAGGACGCCCCTTGCCGCTTCTGCCACCTCCGCAGCCTTTTCGTCTGTAGCGGAGGAAACGTCGGGGTCGCCGGTTGTTTCCGGGCTTTTCGACAAGGCGAAAGGCATGCTGGGTCCGTTGGCGTCGGTGGCGTGGGGAACGGCGCGCACGACGTTTCTTGCCGATACGGCGCTCGGCGACCGCTCTAACGTCGATATCTACAATAAGATCGTCGAGCTGCAATCTCAGATGAGCGATTTGTCCGTTCGCCTCGACCAGCTTTCCGACCGTGAAACGGCCCACTATAACGCGAACGTCGTCAACGAGGCGAACAAAATCATCTCGCGCGTGCAAAGCGAATACACCCTGATAAGCGGTATGTATCAGGAGGTCGTCGCCACGCAAGACGCCAAAGAACAGTCGGCGCGTATAGATGCGCTCATGAAGAGCTCGTCTTACACGATCGATTCGCTCATTGTCGATATGGGCGTTTTGTACGGCTGCATCAAGACGGCAGATGCTTCGAGCGGGGCCGGCCTTATCGACGTGTACGATTCCATGGCCATGAAGTCGTACAATTGGGGTGCTGGCGCCGCCGCTCCGCGCCAGCAGTATCGCGACACCCTTTCGGAGGTTTGGGCGAACTGCACCATGATGCTGTACGTTGTATGCGGCGACGAGGCCTATGAGACAAAGTATCGGAACACGCTTGCCGACCTGCAAAACAAGACGAGCGATGTCAACGCTATAGTCAATGCCAAAGCCATAGACAGTTCTACCTACCAGAAAAGCTCGTACACCCTGAAAGGCAAGAACGAATTCGTCGATTCCACAGGTGCCAATGCCTATCTCTGCTACACCACCAACGAGTGGAACGTTCCTTCGACGGGG
>USEQ01000257.1 GCA_900553655.1 uncultured Slackia sp.
CGCAAGGCCCGGTTATGGTGGACTTCTTTGCCACCTGGTGCGGTCCCTGCAAGATGCTCGCTCCGGTTCTTGACGAAGTCGCCGCAGAGGTCGAAGACAAAGCGGCGGTCTACAAGGTCGATATCGACCAGTCTCCTGAGCTCGCTCAGCGTTTCGGCATCATGAGTGTTCCCACCATCCTCGTGTTCGAAAACGGGGAGGTCAAGCGCTCCACCATGGGCGCGCAGCCCAAGCAGAACCTCCTGGCGCTTCTGGGCTAGGCTCTTTAAATCAAATGCGAAGCCCGGCTCATAGAGTCGGGCTTTTTTCATCGCGCGGAGGAATCTTTCGCAAACGCGCAGGTTCGTAACCTTTCGCAAGCCGTTCGGCGCATTCGCCCGCTTGCTTTACCAGGGAGATTACCATGGAGAAGAATACTCATTTCAACGTCGCCGTCATAGGTCAAGGCCCCGCAGGTCTTACGTCGGCTCTCTACACCGCTCGTTCCGGTCTTTCTACGGTCGTATTCGAGCGAATGGGGCCGGGCGGGCAGATGACCGAAACCGAGCATCTGGACAATTATTCGGGATTCGCCGAAGGCGTCTCTCCGTTCGATCTGGCTTTCGCCATGAGCGCCCAGGCGAATCGTTTCGGCGCCGTTTCCGTCAACGAGGAGATTTCGTCTCTGGACCTTGCATCCTCTCCTAAAAAGCTCGTGACGGCGTTCGGCGGCGAATACACCGCCGATGCCGTGATTCTTGCTATGGGTGCCGAGCCGCGCGCCCTCGGCGTCGATCGCGAAGGCGAACTCGCGGGCAAAGGCGTTTCGTACTGCGCGACGTGCGACGGCGGGTTCTTCCGCGGAAAGACTGCCGTGGTCGTGGGAGGCGGCAATACCGCGCTCGGCGACGTGCTGTATCTCTCTCGCATTTGCTCCGAGGTTCACCTGGTCCACCGTCGCGAGGGCTTCCGTGCCGATGCCGTCTATACGGATGCGCTCGAAGACCTTGCCAACGTGACGGTTCATGTGAACAGCGTCGTTGACGGCCTTCATGACGAAGACGGAAAGCTCTCGGCCGTGACCGTACGCAACGTTAAGACTGGCGATTCCTTCGAGCTGTCCACGTCGGCTTTGTTCGTAGCCGTGGGCACGCAGCCGAAAAACACGCTGCTCGAAGGCTCGGGCATCGAGCTCGATGCGGCGGGCTACGTTGTGGCGGGCGAGTCGGGTGCTACGAGCATCCCCGGCGTCTTCGTTGCGGGCGATTTACGCACGAAAGCGTTGCGTCAGGTATCCACCGCCGTTGGCGATGGCGCGAATGCCGCTAACGCTGCTTTCGAATTTCTGTCGCTTTCGTAGAGGGCTTTTCTGCTAGCTTAAAATACGCGCATCGCTTTAGGCGGTGCGCGTTGTTATGTATGGGGCGTTTGGCCGTTTGCGTTTATGGCAGCCGTCGTGCTTGCGCCGAGCTTTCCGCCTGGTAGCTGTGTGCTTGTCATGCCGCATTCTAATGTTTCAAATGCCCCGCAAGGAAAAAGGAGGAAGACTGTCTATGAGTTTGAAGAAGAAGCTGCTTATGTTTGCATGCGCGGCCTTGGTGGCATGCGGTGTGTTCACGCTTTCGGGTTGTGCGCAAAACTCCCAGCAAGATGCAGCTCAAGAAAGCACTGAGCAGGCTTCCATGCGCATTGGAACCATGCAGACGGAAGACTCTCTTCCGTTCTGGGTTGCCGAGCAGGAGGGCCTCTATGGTGCCAACGGCGTTTCCTCCGACGTTGAAATCGTCACGTTCCAAAGCGCGCAGGAGCTCTCCACCGCGTTTGCCGCGGGAGAGATCGATGCGGCCATGACCGATGTGCAGCAGGCTGCGGCTTTGCAGCTTTCCGGCGTGGACGTTCAGCTTCCCTGGGTTACCATGGGGGCTGATGCATCGCAGGGTCGTTTCGGCATTATGACCTGCCCCGAATCGGGCATTACCAGCCTTGCTGATCTTGCTGGCTAGGGAATCGGCGTGGGCTCTAACACGGTTCCCGAGTACGTGATGGACAAGCTCATGGAATCCGCTGGCGTGCCGGACGATCAGATTGTAAGCGAAGAGATCAAGAAGATGCCCGTTCGCTACGAGTCTATGGTGAACAACCAGGTTGCCGCCGCGGCGCTGCCCGCAAGCCTGCTTGCTTTGGGAGAGTCGCAGGGTATGGTCCTTCTTGCTGATGACACCCAGGGCGAAAACATCAGCCAGTCCGTGCTTGCAGTGCGTACCGCATGGCTTGAAGACGGGGGAGAGGCTACGCTTGACCTTGTGCGCGATGCCTGGAACCAGGCTGTAGACGAAATTAATACCGACCCTGAGGACTATCGCGCAC
>USEQ01000258.1 GCA_900553655.1 uncultured Slackia sp.
GGATGATCTTCGGCATCGGCCTGGTCACGGCGTTCGTGGTTTCGGTGCTGGCCATCAAGTTCTTGGTGGGCTACGTGAAAAAGCACGACTTCACTGCTTTCGGCGTATACCGCATCGTCCTTGGCCTGGTGGTTCTGGGCTACTTCCTGCTGATCGCTGCGTAGCGATCGCGCAGCAACGTGTGTTCGGGCGTGGCTTTCGGGCCGCGCCTTTTTGTCTTCCGTTGCCGCGGCGCATTGGCGCTGTTCGGCCGGATGAGGCTGCTGGGGCGGCCTCGGGGCAATGTGTGGGATCTTTCAACATGCAAGAGGAGCGAATCGCATGGGTATCGTCGATATAGATTCTCTGAACGAAGCGCAACGAGAAGCGGTGCTATGCACCGAAGGTCCGCTGCTTGTTTTGGCGGGCGCCGGCTCGGGCAAGACGCGCGTGCTCACGTACCGCATCGCGCACATGCTGGGTGATTTGGGCGTGCAGCCGTGGCAGATTCTTGCCATCACGTTCACCAACAAGGCCGCGGCCGAGATGCGCGAGCGTCTGGGCAAGCTCGTGGGCCCTGCGGCGCGCGGCATGTGGGTCTCCACCTTCCACAGCATGTGCGTGCGCATGCTGCGCACCGATTGCGAGAAGCTGGGTTTTGACAAGGGTTTTACCATCTACGATGACGACGATAGCAAGCGCCTGGTCAAAGACATCATGGCCGAGTTCGACATCGACCCCAAGCGCTGGCCGATCAACGCCATCCGCAACCGCATATCAACCGCGAAAAACGAATTGATCGTCCCCGGTGTGTTCGAACAGGAGGCGCACGACCCTTCGGCGAAGGTTGCCGCCCGTGTATACAAACGTCTGCAGGAGCGCCTGAAGGCCGCCAACGCGTTCGACTTCGACGATTTGCTGCTGTATACGTATCTGCTGCTCAAAGACCACCCCGATGTGCTCGAGGCGTATCAGGATCGTTTCCGCTACCTCATGGTGGACGAGTATCAGGATACCAACCACGCGCAGTACGCCATCACCAAGCTGCTTGCGGCCAAGCACAAGAACATCATGGTGGTAGGCGACGACGACCAGTCCATTTACTCGTGGCGTGGCGCCGACATTCGCAACATCCTGGAGTTCGAATCCGATTACCCCAGCGCCCACACGGTGAAGCTCGAGCAGAACTATCGCAGCTCGGGCAATATCCTCGCCGCCGCGAACGCCGTGGTGTCCAACAATGCGCACCGCAAGAAAAAGAAGCTGTTCACGGCAGCGGGTGAGGGTGACAAGATCAACGTTTACATGGCCTCCGATGAGCGCGACGAAGGCCGTTGGATCGCTGCGGAAATCGAGCATCAGCGAAGCGAGGGCATTCCTTACGACGAAATAGCCGTGTTCTACCGCACTAACGCACAGAGCCGTTCCATCGAAGACATGCTGCTGCGTGCAGGCGTGCCGTATCGTATCGTTGGCGGCACGCGATTCTTCGACCGTGCCGAAATCCGCGACGTCATGGCGTATCTGACGCTGCTGGTGAATCCGGCGGACGACATTGCCGCCAAGCGCGTGATCAACGTCCCGCGCCGAGGCATCGGTCGCACCACCGTCGAATACATCGATTCGGCGGCGCGCATGACCAACATGCCCTTCATGCTGGCGGCCGAGCTGTGCTTGGCCGATGAGCATCTGCAGATGCGCGCCCGCAACGCGCTCGGCGGCTTCCTCTCCCTGATCGAGGAAGCGCGCAGCTACGGCGGCGATTTGCGCAAGGTGATCGAGGCGGTCATAGACAAGAGCGGCATGATCGCGGCCTATGAAAACGAAGGGACTGACGAAGCACGCGGGCGCATCGAGAACATCAAGGAATTTCTGTCCGTCGTTGACGAATACGTCCAGACGCATCAGGTGGAAGACGAGCCGGAGATTGCCCGCGACGACGCTCTTGCCGCCGTGCGCCAGCTTTCGCCCGATTCCCTGGCCGACTTCATCGAATGGGTCCGCCTGCGTACCGACCTTGATGCGGCCTCTGCCGAAGACGACCAGGCCGTCACGCTCATGACAGTTCACTCTTCCAAGGGCCTCGAGTTCGACTGCGTGTTCGTGGCGGGCATGGAGGAGACGTTGTTCCCGCATTCGAATTCTTCGCATGACGAATCCGGCTTGGAGGAAGAGCGCCGCCTGGCCTACGTCGCCATCACGCGCGCTCGCAAGAAACTCTACCTGACGTGCGCCTATGCTCGCCAGATTTTCGGCGAGACCGCGGCGAATCCCATGTCGCGTTTCGTGTCGGAGATTCCTGCCGATCTGCGCAAGACCATCGGTCTGGGAAGTTCGGGCTTCTCGGGTACGGGATG
>USEQ01000259.1 GCA_900553655.1 uncultured Slackia sp.
GCGCCATTCGGACGGTCGCCGTTGGCGTGGGGCTTTTCTTTGTCGCCGCGTTGGCGCTACAGTACTCCGACCAGCTATTTGCCGCTCTTGGGCTTGCGTGGATCGCGGTCATGCCGCTTCTTCTGGGGTGCGTGTTCGCGTTTCTCGTGAACCTCATCATGGCACGCCTCGAGCGCGTCTACTTCCCCCGTTCGACGAAGAAGATAGTCGCCTCTTCGCGGCGCATCGTGTGTCTCGTCGGGTCGTTTCTCATCATCGGCGCCGTCATCGCCGTCATCGTCAATCTCGTGCTTCCGGAGCTGAAAGCATCCACGGGCGTGATCAAGACGGGCGTCGCCAAGGTGGCAGGGGATTTCTACGGCTGGGCGTCGCAGAACCTCGATTCCATCATGGGGTCCATAGACTCCGCAAGCCTCGAAAACCTGGAGCGAAGCTTTACCGACCTGATGGCGAGCCTTTCGAACGGGGATTCTTCGAGCGTCATGTCCATGCTCGAATCGGTGTTTTCAACGGCGGGGTCGATTCTTCACAACGTCTTCGCGGTCGTGGTGGCCCTGGTGTTCTGCCTGTATATCCTCCTTGACAAAGAGCGCGTCGTCAAAGGGGCGAATTCGGCCCTGGATCTGTTTATGCCCGCCCCCGCTGCCGCCTCGGTGCGCCGTGCGGCGCATGTGGCCAACCAGGCGTTTTCCCGCTTCATCACGGGGCAGTGTATTGAAGCCGTCATTTTGGGAACGTTGTGCGCCATCGGCATGGGCATTTTCGGGATGCCCTACGCGGTGGCCATCGGAGCATGCGTGGGCCTGACGGCGCTGGTTCCCGTGTTCGGCGCATGGCTCGGCGGGGCGATCGGGTTTCTCATGATCTTGACGGTCGATCCCATGCAGGCCGTCTGGTTCATCGTTTTCCTCATTGTTCTGCAGCAGCTTGAGACGCATCTGATCTATCCCAACGTGGTGGGAGCTTCGGTCGGCCTCCCGGGCATCTGGGTGTTTTCCGCCGTACTCGTGGGCGGTGCCTTGTTCGGCGTGCTGGGCATGTTCCTGGGCGTTCCTGCAGTCGCCACCATTCGCACGCTTGCGATCGAGCACGCGACCACCGTGCGCGAGAGGCGTGCCGAAGAAAAGGCAGGAGAGGCCTGATCAACCTAAAAGGCGCCGAACTTGTGTCGGCGCCTTCGTGTCGGGTTCGTTTTCACCCCATGTCGTTCGGGAAGGCTGACCAGGGTGGAGTTTTCTAGTACGTCGTGGGAGCGAGCAGGACCTTGCCCGTGCCTCGGTAGACGTTCACCAGGCCTTCGCCCGAAGCGGCCGACCCGATGAGCGACTTGCCCGAACGCTCCACGGTGAAGTTGAGCGATCCGCTCCAGGCCAGCGCCATGTTGCCGTCCACCTTGAGCTCGTCGTTGTCGAGCGTGATTTCGATGAGCTCTTCTTTCGGGCAGGGCGATTCCAAGCACAAGGCGCCGTACCCTTGGATTCCCAGGTTGAAAAGCCCCTCGTTGCCGGCCACGGCGGAAGAGATGTTGCTGCGCATGACCGCCTTATGCTGCAGACTGGAATAGCATGCCAAAAACAGCCCGTCGTCGAGCACGATGGAATTCCCCCAGTCGGCCACATCGAGCACGATGATGTAGCGGTACGTGGGCTCCAGGACCAACAGACCGGTTCCTTCGTATTCGGGTTTGATGGCCGATTCGCCCGTCACGCTTCCGCGCAAGGCCTTGCCGAGGAAGTCGCCCGCGCCCTTCACGCCGGTGTTGGCGTTGACGTTGCCGACCGACCACTGCATGGCGCCCGCCTGCACGGTGATGGGTGCCTGGCTCAGGTCGCAGATGACCTGGCGGCGCCGCACGTTCATCTCGCTTGCGAAATACGCGGTGATGGCGGATGATTCGGTGACGCTCAAGTCACGCTTCCATTCGATGACCTTGAAGGCGCCGAATTCGACGAGGACGTTGACGTCGTCGTTCTCAGTGAAATTGCTGATTTGATACATGAACCCACCTTTGAGAGGAAATATGGCGAAGCGCGTCATTTTGCATGCGTGCTTCTCTGTCGTGCCAAGCATATCATGCCGTTTTGCTAAGATTTGTCTCATGGATCGCGAATCGGTCGATTGCCGTGCGACTGCGTTTGTCGCGCCGGGCGAGCTTGCCGCGCGCTACGGCGGCGTCATCATTCGAAGAATGCGAGAAGGAATCGTCATATGGGCATACTGTTTGTTTTCGTCGCCGTCGTCGGCGTCGTTTCTTGGGGAATCGTCAAAAGCGACGAGCTTTCGGGGCTCGGAAGGCGAGTGAAAGCGGGTTCGCTGC
>USEQ01000260.1 GCA_900553655.1 uncultured Slackia sp.
AGGCTACGGCAACATCGTTGTTCACCATCATCCCCACGTCCGTATCGGGGCTGGTGAAGCATGCGCGTAACAAAACAAGCCTGCCCCGTGTCGGTCTGCTGTGCGGGCTGGCCGGAGCCTGCCTTTCGCCCGTTGGGGTATGGGCGGCAACGAAGTCACCGGGTTGGGCCATCATGGGGGCAACGGCCCTGGTTATCGCCTATTCTTCCATCACTATGTTCCGGAAGGCTCTGGCGGCTCCCAAAAAGGGAGAACGGGGGGAGAGGAAAGAATCCCCCGAAACGCAGGGTCGGCAAGAGAGCCTCCCCGCCATCAGGCTTACGCCTGCGTATTGCGCGAAGGTCGCGCTCATCGGTGTTGTTGCCGGTCTTTTGAGCGGCTACGTCGGCGTGGGCGGAGGTTTTATCATGGTTCCGCTCTTTATGGCCTTGCTCTCCATTCCTATGCGCTTGGCATCGGGAACGTCCTTGATTGCCGTATGCATACTTTCGATTCCAGGGACCATCGAGCAGGCCTTCCTTGGTAATATTCATTTTCTGCTCGGTATCGCGATGGCGGTGGGTAGCATTCCTGGTGCTTTCGTGGGGGCGAGCATGGTGAAAAAAGTTCCCGAACGCACGTTGCGCTTCATTTTCGCCGGCTTTCTTCTTGTCATGGCTCTTGTGCTGGTGGCAAACGAATTTGGCCTCATCGGCTAGAAGGGGGTTTCCATGAACATTTTGGGCGTAAAAGGCAATTATGCGAAATTGCTCGACCTGGTTTTGTTCGCAGCGGCTACCGTGTCGGCTGCGGCAATTGTGATTGCTACTGCAAAGCCCGATTCTTTCGGCGACATGAACGTGTTCGCGGGCGTGACGTTCACGGTTTGCGTAGCGCTTCTGATATATCTCCACCTGAATCCCGACAGCGTGCGCGCGCGCCAGTCGGATACCATTTTGAAGATTGCTTCCGAAACGCTTGCGTGC
The DNA here is from genome assembly GCA_900553655.1 of uncultured Slackia sp. Lineage (GTDB taxonomy): Bacteria > Actinomycetota > Coriobacteriia > Coriobacteriales > Eggerthellaceae > Slackia. The sequence continues at coordinate 966 of USEQ01000260.1, forward strand.
TTTCAGGAGGGGTTGAGCGTCGATACGGCTCAGAAGGTATGCAGGCTGCTGCTTCCGGCTACGGGTGCCCATGCTGTGGCGATCACCGACAAAGACCATATCCTCGGTTACGCCGGTGCGGGGGAGGAATCGAGCGCGGCTGGTTCTTCCATTCGCACGAAGGCGACGCATGCGACGCTTGAGGACGGGCAGATTCGCGTGCTTCACTCTCCGAGCGAAATAGGATTTCCCGATTCGGTCAAGCATCTGCGCGCGGGTATCATCGTGCCCCTTCGCCGCGGCGAGGCTATTATTGGCACGTTGAAATTCTATTATCGCCACCCGAGCGATATCACCGAAACCCAGGTGGCTTTGGCCGAAGGCCTTGGGGAGCTCATGTCGACCCAGATTGCCGCTGTCGAGCTTGAACAGCAAACGAAGCTTGCTACCACTATGGAGCTCAAGGCTCTTCAATCCCAGATTAATCCGCACTTTTTGTTCAACACCATCAACACCATCGCTTCCCTCGTGCGCACTGATCCCGAGCGCGCTCGTATGCTTCTGAGGGAATTCGCGATTTTCTATCGCCGTACGCTTGAGAACTCGGAGGACCTGGTAGAGCTGATGCGCGAAGTGGACCAGACCATGCGCTACTTCACGTTCGAGATAGCTCGTTTCGGGGAAGAGCGCCTCTTCATGGATGTAGAGGTTGAACCCGGCTTGGAAGACTTGATGGTTCCTGCATTCATGGTGCAACCCCTGGTGGAGAATGCGGTGCGCCACGCTATGCCGCAAGAAGGCAAGCTCACGATCAAGGTAACGGCACGAAGCGAGGGCGACGATGTGTACATTTCTGTCGCAGATGACGGAATCGGCATGGATGCGGAACAGCAGCGCAAGCTCTTGAGCCCCGAGGCGTCGAAGGGCCTGGGCATAGCCATGAAGAATATCAGCGAGCGCCTTACGGGCTATTACGGCACCGAGTCGTGCATGGAGGTGGAGTCGCTTCCCGGCAACGGCACATGCGTCACGATGTTTTTGAAAGATGCTCTTCTTGACGACTAACGCTTGAACGCGAGCAGGATTGCCTGCCGTGAGAAAAGCGCCCGCGCATGCTTTCGAGTCGCCTCTCGCTTCTTTTGTTCAAGAGCGGCAGGCGGCTCGATTTCGGTATGGCGGGTGCTTTTTCGTTTGTACCGCCTCTCGGCGGACGGTAGGGCGCGTGAAACAAGCGGTATAATAACGTCGGTAAACGGTTTTTTCATCATATAAAACCAATAACTTGTCATCCAATGATGCCCATCCTGTCTCATTCCTGCCCAAACTATTCACGGGGCATATGTTTTCGGCTAATATGCAGGCACAGTGT
>USEQ01000261.1 GCA_900553655.1 uncultured Slackia sp.
GCGAGCGAGGTACAGTTCATTGCATATGAACGATACGTCACGCCCGCGTGCAAGGAGAGACAAAATCTCGGTTTCTCTCTTCGTCAATCCGTGTTTTTTTGCAATAAGCTCACAGGCGATATTGTACTCTCGCTCGGAGTTGCCGTCGAACGCTGCCGCTCGTAGCAGGGCGTTCTCTTCGTCGTGTTTTTCGATTTCGCTTTGTTGCTCTTCGATGATGCGCTTGTAGGAGCGACAGCGGTTTTCAAGCTCAATGCGGGAGGCGTTTGTTCTCCACGTTCGAGCGATGAAGGCCGTCGCGCCGATTGCGCAGGCGAGCCATGCCAGTTCTCGTATGGCAACGCCGTTGCCGCCTGCAGCCCCGAGTGTGCTGGGGAGATAGAGGCCGAAGAAAAACAGCAGATGCGATATTGCGTAAGCGCTTGCTATGCACGCTATGGCCGCGCGCGGCATGGCGGAAAGACGGTCGATGAACAGAGAAAAGAGCAAAAGTCCCGTTATTTGGAAAAAGGCGGAAAAGAGTAACACGGTTGCGCTGCCGGACAACAGGCATGCAACGGCAGATGCTGCTACGACCCATTCGGAAACGGCTCCGTAATCGCGGCGTCTGCTGGTTACCACCCAAGCGATAAAGCAGAGGGCTCCGATGGGGGCTCCGATGGCGGAAGCGACTTCCGAGGCTGCTTCTCCCTCTGCGCCGCGAGAGAGGGCTATAAGCGCGCCGTAGGCCAGGGATGCGATTAGGTATCCTGCGCAGGGGGCGAGCCATTCTGTTTTTCCGAGGCTCAAAAAGCTTTTGGCTGAAGACTCCGCTCCTCCGCTTTCCGAAAAAAGACTGCTTGAATCAACGCGCAAAGCGCATATCGCCGATGTCGCGGTCAGGACGCATGCGGGGATGACGCCCGCGTCGAAGAAGATGGAAAAGCCTAGAAAAAGGCATTCGCCTGCTAAGGCTTGCCACCCTTGGACGATGGCCTGATGACGTTCCGTGAATTCGGTCAGAAGGGCGAACCAAAACATCATAGTGGGGGCAAGTCCCATTCCGCAAAGAACACCTGCAAGGGCGGGCGTTTCTGCATTGTTGCCAAGAATGGCGGGTGCACACAGACCGCAGAAAAGCCCCATGTATCCTATTGCCACACTTGCCATGTCGATTCTTCTTGGGGCCTTAAATGCGAGGATCGCTATGGCTATGAGCGAGAGACACTTCGCTGGTAGAGCGTACGTATTGTAAGTTCGCAGCCATTCCGTGGATGCCCAGGGTGCAAGCGCGTCGGGGAAAAAGCAAATGACATTTACGCAGCAAAGCATCGAAAAACCCATGATGATGCGGACATGGTTGCCGTTCATTTTTTGCTGCCTCTCGTTTCTGCGCGTTCCTACTTCGTCTGCAAGGCTATCACAGCGATGCTTTGTGCGGTGCTTGCGTTATGTGTCCAAGGTCAAAACCCCACCATAGGGGTCTAGTGTCAAATGCCTGATAAAACCATGATTTTTTTTCGTACGAAACGATACCGTCCCTCGGGGCTGTCATCAGGAGGAGGAAAGTTCATGGCCGTTTCAAGAAGAGGATTCGTTGGAGCTGCTCTTGCGGGCGCGTTTGCTGCATGCGGGCTTGCGGCGTGCTCGCCGTCGACATCCGGCAGTGGAAAGGAGCCTGCGTCGAACGATGCTTCTGATTGGAAGTCAAGACTCGATGTCATGCTTTCGAGCGCGTTGCCCGGCAACACGTCCGAAGATGTGGATGTGCAGGAAACCCAGGATTTCGATGTCGTGGTTGTGGGCGCTGGATGCTCGGGGACCAACACCGCTGTGCGCGCTGCGCAGGCGGGGCTCAGGGTCGCCCTTGTGGAGAAAACTTCTCATCTCGGCGGTGCAAGCCTGAAATCATGGGCTCCGTCTGTTCCGAACAGCTCTTTTGCAAAGGCGGCTGGTGTGACCACCGATACGGAGCCGATTATTCAAAACTGGATTGCCGATTCGCATTGGCGCGTGAACGCGGCCGCGATTCGTCAGCTGGTTAATTCTTCATCGGCTGCTGTCGACTGGATGGCCGAGCACGGGTGGAATTTCACCTATCTCGGCATGGGGGCCGACATTACCGCGCTTCCCGAATACGACGAGCGCGGGCCACTTTTTGACGCCATGGTGGAAGAATTCGTCAAGCCCGAAGGAGCGGTGTTCTTCGAAACCACTGCAAAGCGTTTGGTTAAAAACGAAGACGGCTCGATCGGCGGTGTAGTGGTCGTCGATAATGAAGGCCGCGGTGTGCAGTTGAACGCGCGCGCCGTGGTTATTGCGAC
>USEQ01000262.1 GCA_900553655.1 uncultured Slackia sp.
GCTTTAGCGCGCGATCGAACTCTTTCGCCTGCTGCATGCCGTTCTGGCCCGTGGTGGCGTCGATGACGAGGACAGTATAGACCGGCAGCGAGGAGCGTTTGCGAACGACATTGACCACCTTCTCAAGCTCGCGCATCAAATCGGCCGAGGTATGAAGCCTGCCGGCGGTGTCGATGAGCACCAGGTCCGCGCCCTTCGACTCCGCACGTTCGCGCGTGTCGTAGCAAACGCTAGCAGGATCGCTTCCGCGCTCGCGCGTGCAGATCTCCACATTGGCGCGACGAGCCCACTCCTCGAGCTGCTCGATGGCAGCCGCGCGGAAGGTGTCGGCGCTGCCGAGCAAAACCGTTCGCCCGGCGTCGGTGGCCTCCTTGGCCAGCTTTCCGACCGTGGTGGTCTTTCCTGCGCCGTTAATTCCCACGAACAGCACGACCGCGGGTTCCCCGCCGAAAACCTCTTCGCCGCCTTCGGCGAACGAGGACGCCATGCGCTCGTTCAAAAGATCGAGCACGGCGTAGGCGTCGGGCAAAGCCTTGCGCGTCGCCGTGTCGCGCAGACCTTCGACGATGTCGAAGGCGGCCGGGCCGCCGATGTCGGCAAGGATAAGAGTCTCCTCGAGACCGTCCCAGAAATCGTCGTCCAAATCGGGACCGCGGTCGAGAAGAACGTTCATCTGCTCTGTAAAGCGCTCGCGCGAACGAGCGAGACCTTGGCTTATGCGCTCAAAGAATCCCATCGGGGCTCCTTTCGAAAATCGTGTTCGTGAAAGGGTACCATAGCATCTCGGCAACCCGCCATGCCGCGCGCCGTTTACGCCCGCGCGGACGAGCGAGCCTGGTCGAGCTTTTGAGAAACCACCTTCGTCACGCCGTCCGACTGCATAGAGACGCCGTACAAAACGTCAGAGAGCTCCATTGTGCGTCTCTGGTGCGTGATCATAATCAGCTGCGTTTCGAAACGAAGCGTCTCAAGATATGCCAGAAGGCGACGAAGATTGCTGTCATCAAGGGCCGCCTCTACCTCGTCGAGGATGTAGAACGGCGTTTTGCGGATGCGATACACCGCGAAGAGCAGCGCGATCGCCGTCAGGGATTTTTCCCCGCCGCTCATAAGGGTCATCTTGGCGATCTTCTTCCCCCGCGGCTGCGCATGCACCTCGACGCCAAGACGGTCCGGATCGTCTACGTTCACAAGCTCGAGCGAACCGCTTCCCCCCGGGAAAAGCCGACCGAAAATCTCCTGAAAATTCTCGTTCACGCGCTCGAAGGTCACGTCGAACTGTTCCTTCATGCGGGCGTCGATCGCCGAGACGATTCGCCTTAAAGCACGGCGGGCCGCCTCCACATCTTCGACCTGGGATGCCATGAAATCATAGCGTTCCTTCATGGCCTCGTACTCTTCGGCGGCCGAAGAATCGATCGTCCCCATAGAACTCAGCTTGCGACGGAGTCTGTACGCCTCGCCCTCCGCTTTCTCGCGGTCTTCGGGCGCAGGAATCTGCAGGGCCGTCTCGAGGGCAACGCCGCAATCGTTGACGATGGCCGAAACGGCGGCTTCGACCTGCACCTCGAGCCTGCCTTTCTCAATACGCACGTCGTTGAGGAAGCTTCGTGATGCATCGAGCTTTTCCTGGCATTCGCGGCAGACGCCGCGGGCGGCAGAGATCGCCTCCGTCAATTCTGCGGAATTGCTCTGCTCAAGCGCTGCCTTGCTCGCAAGATCATCCATCCATCTTTTGACGGACTCTTTCAACGAGACGAGCGTGTCGCGCAAAGGATTGATACGCTTCTCGACCGCTTCGAGCGTCGCGATGTCTTTCTGCGCGCGCTCGAACGAGCAGCGGGCACGATCGAGGTCGCGTTCGCGCTCCCTCGTTTCGCGCGTGAGGGAAAGCACGCGCTCCCTGGTTGTAGAGTAGCTCAGCTTCGCATCGGAAAGACGCGATTGCAAAGCCTGCTCTTTCTCGAAAAGCACTGCCCTGTCCCCGTTCAGGGAGCTCAAACGCTCTTCCAGCTCCGTGCGAACGGTTCGGCAGGAATCGACGACGGAGGAGAGCTCTTCTATGCGAGGCTGCACCTCGGACAACCGCTCTTCTGCCTGGCGAAGCTGCGTCGCAAGGGAGGCGAGCGTCGCCTCAAGCATGCCGACTCGCTTTGCGAGGCGCTGCCGCTCCTCCTCCGCGCTTTTATTCGCACCCTTGCGCTGCGCATGGACCTGAGAAAGCTCGAGGCTCATGGCTCGTTTGCGCTCGAGCTCGTCGGCGCGCTGCTGCTTGCGGGACTCAGC
>USEQ01000263.1 GCA_900553655.1 uncultured Slackia sp.
CGGCGAAGATGAGATTTTGCGTGCGCATGACCGCGGCAAGCGTCTCACTCGGAAGGGGCGTGGGCGCAAGCAGCATCACTGCCGCTGTGAGAAGGCCGGCAACGACGGCATGCCGCCTGTCGAGCAGATAGCTCAGACTGCACACGGCCGCCATGGGACCGACCGCCGAAAGGGCGAACCCGGACATATAGCCGCTCGAGAAGAAGAAGCACGCGAGAACGATGGCGAGCGTCGGCCACGGCGCCACGCGACGAAGCACGAGCGGAAGCGTCGTGAAAGCCAACGCACCGTAGGCGTACATGTTGGGGACGATGTTGACAAGCCCCGCCATCTCCCGAAACGGACCGTCTACGTAGATGACCGACGTCGACGCGAGAAAAAGCTGCCCGCAGCCAAACAGGAACGCGATTAAGGCGATGCCCGCATCAACGGCCCAGTCGCCGGCGCGCAGGGAATCCTCTTCCGCGGGACGGGCGGCGTCGAGAAAGCGGCGCTGCTGCGCGTCGTCGGAAAACGAGGAGAACCTCTGTCGCAGGGTATGCATCGTGTTTTTCATCATCACCTCATGCTAGGACAGGCACCCGCCGCATGCCATACCTCGTTCAACGTAACCTTACGCCCTGCGCGTAGGGCCTAGCCGCGCGGATGGGCGCGACGGTGCTCGCTTTTCAAGCGCGCGGGAGAAACGTGCGTGTAAATCTGCGTCGTAGACAGGCGGGCGTGGCCGAGCATCTCCTGGACGCTACGCAGGTCCGCCCCGCCCTCCAAGAGGTCGGTCGCAAACGTATGACGCATGTCGTGAGGGGTCAGAGAAACGTCGAGGCCTGCGAGCAGGAGGCTTTTCTTGAACATCTTGCGCAAGGCATCGGTCGTCATCTTGTTGCCGCGCGTCGACACGAAGAAATGCGGGCACTCCTTGCCGCCCAAAAGCGCAGGACGGGCGACCCATGCATAGCTGCGCATGGAGTCAACAGCGAGGTCATGCAGCGGAATGATTCGCTCCTTGCCGCCTTTCCCGAACACCTTGGCCTGCTTGAGCTCGAAGCCCACATCGCAAACAAGCAGGTCGGAGGTTTCAGAAACACGTGCTCCACATGCATAGAGAAACTCGAGGATAGCCTTATTTCGCATATCCTCGGGCTCTTCGCTTCCCTCATATGCACCGAGCAGCTTCACCATCTCGGCGGCGGATATGACCCGCGGCAGACGCTTCGCCGCCTTCGGCCCTTGAAGAACGCTTACAGGGTCCGATTCCGCATGCCCGCGCGCAACCGCCCAGCGGAAAAACGAGCGAAGCGCGGAAAGATGTCTGTTGATGGTGCGCCTCGAATATGCGGCGCGATCGAGCTCGGAAAGGTATCCGCGCACCTCGCGATGCGTGGCGTCCAAAGGATCGACCCCTGCCCGATCGGCCCATGAGCCGTAGCTCGCAAGATCGGTCCTGTAGCTGCGAACAGTGTGGGGGGAAGCGTTTCTTTCGGCTTCGAGCATCGCGCAGAATCGGTCAACGAGCCCTGCGTAGCGCTCGTTCGCCTCCGACGAATCCTGAGACATGGCCTAGAGCACCCCCGCTTCACGCAGGTCGTTAAGATACGCGCAAAGCGCACGCTCCCCGCGCTGGGCATAGGCGGCATAGCGCTGCTGCTTGTTACGTATACGCTCGGCAAAAGGCTCCATGATGCCGAAATTGACATGCATCGGCTGATAGTCGCATGTGTTCGGGTCGGTGGCGTATGCGAGCAACGCCCCGAACGCCGTATCGCGAGGCATCGGCGGCATGGTTGCCCCCGACAGGTCGGCATAGACGCACAGGGCTGCGTAAAGACCCGATACGATGGCCTCGCAGTAGCCCTCCGTTCCCGAAAGCTGGCCTGCTATACGAAGAGGCACGGGGCAAGAGGCCTCGCGCACGCGAAGCGTCGAATCGAGCAGTTTCGGGGCGCACACGAACGTGTTGCGGTGCATGACGCCGTAACGGGCGAATTCCGCATGCTCAAGCCCTGGAATCATGCGGAAGACGCGACGTTGTTCGGGGAAAGTCAGATTCGTCTGGAACCCGACGAGGTTATAGGCGGTCAAATCCGAATTCTCGGCACGAAGCTGCACCGCCGCCCAGGGACGACGGCCCGTTGCGGGGTCGGTCAGCCCGACCGGCTTGCACGTGCCGAACCGCGGAGCGTCATGGCCCTTGCGGGCGATCTCCTCGATCGGCTGGCACGCCTGGAACAAGTCGTTCGTCTCGAAGATCGG
>USEQ01000264.1 GCA_900553655.1 uncultured Slackia sp.
ACCGCATGGCGTTTCTCACCGACGAACAGGCGGCGGATGTGCGCAACGGCAAGACCCTGCGCGCACGCGATATCGTTCTTTTCGAGGCGCCGCGTCGTTTCGACGACTCCGACTGCGGCCCCTTGCGCGGCGCCCATCGCTGCGCAGACCCCCTCGCGGAAGGGGAGGTGGTGAGCCTCGTCCATGAAAACGAGCTTGTCGCTCTCTATACCGCCCAGGCGAAGCGGGGCGTTATCAAACCCTGCTGTGTATTTTCCCAAGGAGTAACCCGTGGCAAAGGTTTTTAACGTAGATTCCTCGTTTGACTATGGCGTGTTGGCGGGCGCATCCTGCGCTTTCGGCGTATTCGACGGCGTGCACAGGGGGCATCGTTTCCTTATCGACCAAGCGAAGCAGACCACGGCTGAAAACGACGGTATTTCGGTCGCGCTTACGTTCGATATCGATCCCGACGAGCGCTTTCACGCCGATCGTCTGAAGAAGCTCATGACCAACGAGCGTCGTATAGCCGTGCTTTCCCAGACCGGCATCGACGCTGTGGTGGTGTTGCCGTTCACTCCCGAGTTTTCCGCGCAATCCCCGAAGGATTTTCTTAAGACGACGTTCGCCGATTCGGTTCCGTATGCGCTTCACGTGGGGTGCGATTTCCATTTCGGCGCCCGTGCAGCGGGCGGCGTCGACGATCTGCGCGCATGGGCCGGAAAACGCGGTGCGAAGATTTGCGCTCACGACCTGAAGAGTGCTGACGAAAGGCCCATCACCGCGACGCGCATCCGTCTTCTTCTTGCCGACGGGAAATGCGAGGAGGCGCTTGCCTTGCTGGGGCATCCATACTCTTTTGAGGGTACGGTCACAAAGGGCCGCGGCGAAGGCACCGACATGGGCTTTTCCACGGCGAACATCGAGCTTCCTGGCATGATGCAGACGCTCGGAGAAGGCGTGTACGCTGCTTGGGCCACGGTCGATGGGGTGCGTTACAAGGCGGCCATGAGCATGGGGGTTGCTCCCACGTTCGCCGACGCTACGGCTACATGCGAGGTCCATATTCTCGATTTTTCAGGAGAGATCTATGGTGACGTCATCGAGGTCGAGCCGGTGCATTTTCTTCGCCCTATGATGAAATTCGATTCGCTCGATGCGCTGATCGCGACGGTAATGGACAATATCTCCTGGGTTCGCGAGAATCTGCGCGAGGAGACGTGCTAGGTATTAGGTGCGCTCTCGTTGTGAGACATCGGATTGAAAAACGTCGCATGCGGGCGCGATGCGCTTCGGCGTTCGGAATTACGACATATGAAAGGATGGCGGCTCCATGCCGGGTTTGTCGGAAGACGACATAAGGCGCGTACGCGAGGCGAGCGATCTTGTTTCCGTGGCGGGGCAGCGGGTTGTTCTTCGCCAACGCGGTCGCGATTTCTGGGGCTGCTGCCCGTTTCACAACGAGAAATCGCCCTCGTTCAAGATTGATCCCGCTACGCAGCTGTGGCATTGTTTCGGTTGCGGCGAGGGTGGAGACGTGTTCAGCTTCGTCATGAAGATGGACGATTTGGGCTTTGTGGACGCTGTGCGAGAGTTGGCCAAGCAAGCCGGAGTCCAACTTACCGAGGAACCGGGTGCGGCTGTGGCGCGCGGGCAAAAAGCTCGGCTCAAGGAGGTTTGCGAAGAGGCTGCCTCGTTCTATCATACGCAGCTTATGCGCGCCCGTGGTTCCCAAGCGGATGCGGCTCGTGCCTATCTTTCCTCCCGCGATTTAGGCGGGCCCGTGCCCAACGAATGGAATCTCGGCTTCGCTCCTGGCAACCAGGCGCTTGTCCGCCATCTTTCCTCGAAGGGCTTCAAGCCTAAAGACATGGTGGAGGCAAATGTCGCCATGCCCTCGAAGCGGGATGGTCGTCTGCAGGATCGCTTTTTCAATCGCATCATGTTTCCCATTCGCGACGTCGAAGGCAATACGATCGCGTTCGGCGGGCGCGTGATCGGCAAGGGCGAGCCGAAGTATCTCAATTCTCAGGAAACCCCCGTTTTTCACAAGTCTGAGGTGCTTTTCGGACTGGACAAGGCGAAGGCCGCCATGGCGAGCACGGGCGTGGCGATTATCGTGGAGGGCTACACGGATGTGATCGTGCTTCATGGGGCGGGCGTGAAAAACGCGGTCGCAACGCTTGGAACGGCGCTTACCGTGCAGCATATCCGTACCATATC
>USEQ01000265.1 GCA_900553655.1 uncultured Slackia sp.
CCCGCACCGGGCGTAAGCATGACCACGCGCGAAGCGTTGTCGGACCCGCCGCCCTTCAGCAGAACATGCACGCGGGCACCAGGGGCGTCCACGAAATGAATATCGGTAAACGCGGGCGTGTTATCGCCGGTGTTGGCGCGATCGAACAGCGCATCGCGTACGACGCTTTTGCGCAGACGTGCCTCCGCATACGCCCGGGCAACGGCTGCATCGACGCCGGCAAACACGTCGCCTGGCACCGCCACGTCGGGGCCGACCTCAAGACAGACCCATACCGTGCCTGTGTCCTGACAGATAGGCACGCAATCGCGTCGCGCGATATCGGCGTTTTGAAGCAAGTGATCGAGCACTATGGCGCCACGAGTATTGCCCTCGGCCGCACGAGCTGTTTCAAGGGCTGCGAGCACGTCATCCGGCAGCTCGCAAGCTATCCGAGGAACGGCATCGTACACCGCGCGGGCAACATCTTCTTTAGTGATGATTTCAAAAGTATCCATAAGGCAATAGTATACCCGCTTGCCGCACACAAACGCCGGCCCTTGCGAAAACCGAACGGTTTTCGCACTGCAAGACCAGGACGAAGCGATTGCAGGCGTCGAATATACTATACAGGCCTGCAACCGACCGGGAGAACGCGACGAGCAGGAGGGACCCTCAGCAGCCACCCCCTGAAAAAGCAGCACGCGCCACGGCGCATAAGAAAGGCGAAGACCATGATAGATACCAAGCAATGGAGCGAAGCGCTCCTGGAAAAACTTCAAGCGCACTTCGGCGACCATCTCGTGTTTGCGGGAATACAGGGAAGCCGCGCACGGGGCGAAGCCTGCGACGAGAGCGATATCGACTTCGTCGCCATCTTCGAGATGCTTGACGCAAACATAATTCGGCAATACCGCGAAATCGTGGCAACGATGGAACAAAGCGATCTCGCATGCGGATTCATCAGCAGCCGAGCGGCTCTGGCCGCATGGCCGCGCCACGAATTGTTCCAGTTCGTCAACGACACGAAAGCGCTGCATGGGTCGCTTCTTGATATCGTCGAAACGCCGACGAAAAACGAAGCGCGTCAGGCTGCCGCGATCGGTGCAGCGAGCCTCTATCACGCCGCTTGCCATCTTTGCGCGTTCGGCTCGATGCAAAGCCCCGATTCGGACTACGATGCGACAAAGGCGCTTTTCAAAAACGCAGTCTTCGCCATGCAAGCCCATTGCTTCGCGCAAGGGTCGAACTATCCGCGCTCTCGTACCGAGCTTGAACGAATCCTCGAAAACCGAGGCTGGAACGAGGAGTGCGACATTCTGCGCATCGGGCGCGACGACGAAGCCCTTCGAGCGCATTCCGTCGACAAGCTCTGCGACATGATCATCTCATGGTCGGAGCGTATCATGACGACATACACGGAAAGCCCTCAGGAGCTTGTCATCCGCAAAGAGCGCAAAACCGACCATGAGCAAGTTGAGAAGCTGATTCGCGAGGCTTTCAACAACCATTACGTTCCTGGATGCTTCGAACACTACCTCGTGCGACTCATGCGCTCCCACGAGGACTTCCTTCCCGAGCTCGACCTCGTCGCCGAGAAAGGTGGCATGGTCGTTGGAAGCATCATGTACACGAAAGCGACGCTAACCGATGGCTCGGGAAAGGTGAAAAACATCCTCACCTTCGGACCGATCGCGATACACCCGCATCACCAACGAAAAGGATACGGAAAAGCACTGATGGAGAGATCGTTCGAACGAGCACGCGAGCTCGGATATGACACGATCGTCATCCTGGGAAACCCTGCGAATTACGTCGGCAGCGGGTTCGTCAGCTGCAAGAAGCACAACGTGCACATGGAAGACGGAAGCTTCCCTGCGGCACTGTTGGTCAAAGAGCTCGTCAAAGGAACCCTCGAAGCGAACGACTGGACCTACCGATACAGTTCCGTCATGGATATCGACGAGGGGGAGGCGCAGCGCTTCGACGATACGCTGGACCCCCTCGAAAAAAGATGGCAGCCGAGCCAGGAGGAGTTCTACATTCTAGGAAACGCATCCTTGTAAACGGAATCGGCCGCGGGCGCAATTCCCGCGGCCGATTTATCCGACTCTATAGGACAAAAGCTCTGTAGCCCTCATTCGACCTACGACATAGCGTTGCAGAACCAGCCCGTGATGCTCGTGGGATGTGTGATGGCGGTTCCCACGACCACGGCG
>USEQ01000266.1 GCA_900553655.1 uncultured Slackia sp.
CGTCGCCGCGGGCGCTCGACGCATCGAAACCTAGAGCCACCGCCCCCGACATAGACGCCCGAAACGCGGCCGAACGTACTCCGAATGCATGAACCCGGCGCACCGAGGAGCCTGTCGGCCAGCATGTGGCAAACAAGGAGGAGCGCGAAATCTCGCCACAAAGCAAAGCGTAGTCACGAGAAGGCAGAGGAATCAAATCGGCACCCTGGCCATGCAGAACGGGCCGTTGCTCCGAACGCTCGGAAACAAGAGGGGGAACCCCTTCGCGAAGACTGCGAGACGCCCGAAGACAGCGAACGAAAGACTTCTCATCGATGACGCGGATGCCCGCAGCGCAGAAGGCGCGGGCGGCCATCCCGAACCCCCGAACGAGCGTTCCAGAGAACGTTCCATCGTATACCTCGCCGACGCCGCACGCAGGACTCTTCGATTTCAGGACGGCAAGCGTGCAACCGGCTTCAACCGCCCGTTTGACGCAAAGGCGCGACCCTTTCTGAAATTCGCACGTGACATCCACGCCTTCGGCGTTGAAAACCCTGTCTTCCCCGTGGGCAACGTCGATTTCGCTTGGAGGACGCGGACAACCGAGGCCCCCTTCCTCCTCGGGGCAAATCGGTACCGCAACATGCTCTCCCAGCAGCTCGATAAGGCCCGGATACGTTTTGGACGAAGCGTCGAATCTGCATCGGGCTCCCAGAAGGCAATTGCTCACCGCTATGTTCATCATGGGCACCTTTCGTCGACTCGCCCGCTCTCATGGCATACGAAAACCGCACGCCGCCTTGCATGATAACGGACCCGCGCGCACAAGGGCCGCGCCAATTGGTCTCTCGGCGCGGCCCTTGAAGCGCAAAGGCTATTCGCTAGGCTGGATCATTCTAGACCGAATAGAAGCCGGAAGGCTCTTCACCCAGGTTGATCAGGATGTTTTTCGTCTGGCAATAATGATCGAGCATCATCTTATGCGTCTCACGACCGATGCCCGACTCCTTGTATCCGCCGAACGGGGCGCCTGCGGGAATCTGATTGTAGGTGTTCACCCACATGCGGCCCGTCTGAACGCCGCGCGCAACCCTGAAGGCCCGATTGATATCGCGCGTCCACACCGCTCCACCAAGGCCGTACACCGAGTCGTTGGCGAGGTCTATCACCTCTTGCTCGTCCTTGAACTTCATAACCACCGCGACCGGTCCGAAAATCTCTTCCTGCGCTACGCGGCAGGAGTTGCTCGGAACCTCAAGCAGCGTCGGCTCGAGGAAAGCGCCCTTGGCAAGCTCTCCTTCGGTTGCGCGACGACCTCCCACGAGCACGCGGCCTCCTTCTTCTTTCGCCAATTCTACGTAGTCGAGGATCTTTCGCGCCTGACGCTCGTCGATCTGCGACCCCATCTGGGTGTCCTCGTTCCACGGCAGACCCACCTTGACCTTTTTGAACGCCTCGATGATCTCAGGGACGAATTCATCGTATATGTCCTCATGGACGAAGATGCGGCTTCCTGCGCAGCAGACCTGACCCTGGTTGAATAGGATGCCCAGCTGGATTCCGTCGATGGCCATGTCCCTTTTCGCATCGGGGAAAACAATATTGGCCGATTTCCCGCCCAGCTCGAGCGTCGCGGGGATAAGGCGATCGGCCGCAGCCCGAGCAACTTCGCGCCCGACCTCGGTCGAACCGGTGAAGGCGAGCTTGGCGATGCGCGTGTTCTCAAGCAGATACTGGCCCGATTTCGAACCGCGGCCCGTGACCACGTTGAACACGCCGGCGGGAATAACGTCCTGCGTCAGGCGCGCCAGCTCAAGAACGGAAAGAGACGTGGAGGAAGACGGCTTGAGAACGGTGCAATCGCCGGCGGCGAGCACGGGTGCGAGCTTCCATGCCGCCATAAGCAGCGGAAAATTCCAGGGTACGATTTGTCCGACCACGCCGATGGGCTCGTGCACCACGATCGACATCATGTTCGGCGCCACCATATCGGCCTCGCCGGTTTCGGCAAGAAGGACCCCCGCGAAATAGCGGAAATGCTCAGCGGAATATGCGACGTCTATCGCGCGCGTCTCACGAATGGGCTTGCCGTTGTCGATGGATTCGACGAGGGCAAGATGCTCGGCGTTTTCCTCGATGACATCGGCGATAGCGTTGAGAATGCGCGCTCGCTCGCCTTTCTGCGTCGCTCCCCAT
>USEQ01000267.1 GCA_900553655.1 uncultured Slackia sp.
GAACTGCGAATTCGACACCGCTCATGCTTTCGAGCGCGCTGGCGCCGAAGCTCAGACTCTGGTCATCAACAACCTCACGCCCGCCGCAGTCGCCGAAAGCACCAAGGCGCTCGTCGAGGCCATCAACAACAGCCAGATCGTCATGCTGCCCGGCGGCTTCTCCGGCGGCGACGAGCCCGACGGATCCGCGAAGTTCATCACCGCGTTCTTCCGCGCCCCCGAGGTCACCGAGGCCGTGCGCGAGCTGCTGCAGAACCGCGACGGCTTGATGCTGGGCATCTGCAACGGCTTCCAGGCGCTCATCAAGCTCGGCCTGGTGCCCTACGGCGACATCCGCCCGATGGACGAGACCTGCCCGACTTTGACCTTTAACGAAATCGGTCGTCACCAGAGCCGTCTGGTGCGCACCCGCGTGGCATCCAATCTCTCGCCTTGGTTCAGCAAGTGCGAAGTGGGCGACGTTCACACCGTGGCCATCAGCCACGGCGAGGGCCGCTTCGTCGCGAGCCCCGAGCTTGCCGCTCAGCTTGCCGCCAACGGCCAGATTGCCACGCAGTACGTCGACGAGGCGGGCATACCGTCTATGGATTTGAGCGTGAACCCCAACGGCTCCGTCATGGCCATCGAAGGCATCACCAGCCCGGACGGCCGCGTCCTTGGCAAGATGGGCCATACCGAGCGCAACGGCTTCGGTCTGTACAAGAACGTCCCCGGAGACACGTTCCAACCCCTCATTGAAGGCGGCGTAAGCTACTTCACTGAATAGCGCGCAAACAAGCCCGAATGCAAGACCCCCTCGCCATGAATAAAGGCTGAGGGGGTCTTTTTTGCATGAACGGCGTAGCGGACGGTTTGTAAAGCTAGCGCTACCCTTCGTCTTTCGCTTCTTCTTTCGCGCGCATGCTTTCTTCCATGTCCATCTGCATAAGCGTACCTATGAGCTGCTGCTGGAAGCGGGCGCGCACGAATTCCTCGTCCGTATCTTCCATGTCTCCCTCTATGACCTGCCTTGTCTTCTCGTTGAAAGCGTAGGCGTGGTAAAGACGAATTCCGCCCAGGTCTATGCTGTCTACCCGCGTCTGCCATTCTTCAAGATTCATGCGATTCCCCGCTTTCTTAAATTTCCCCTTCATCTTCCCTATGATTCATGCGCCAAAACACACTGGCTTCAGTGTAGCGAAGCATGCCGTTTTTTCTCTCGAACGCCCTTCGACTTTAGCATATTTTGCGCTATTATGGGAACACTTGTTCGTATTTTAGGGGGTATCGTGAGAAAGCAGTCCGAATGCGCAGATGCTTACATTTGCATAGACCTGAAATGCTTCTACGCATCCGTAGAATGCATCGAGCGCGGCCTCGACCCCTTTGAAACGAACCTCGTCGTCGCCGATCCAGAAAGGTCGCGCACCACCATATGCCTGGCAATCACGCCGGCGCTAAAGAAAATCGGGGTCAGGAACCGCTGCCGCGTGTTCGAAATCCCCGAAGAAATCCCCTATATCATGGCCAAACCTCGCATGAAGCGCTATATGGAAGTCTCCGCGCAAATCTATGCGATATACCTCCGTTACGTCTCCCCAGATGATATCCACGTGTATTCAATAGACGAATGCTTCATCTACGCCACGCCATATTTACGCCTTTATTCGCTTAGTGCGAAAGAGTTCGCGCATATGCTCATGGACGAAGTGCGCGCTGCAACGGGAATCTGCGCCACAGCGGGCATAGGAACCAACCTGTTCCTTGCGAAAGTCGCGCTTGATATCACGGCAAAGCACGTGTCCGACAATATCGGGATGCTTGACGAACGGTCCTTCATAGAGAGCCTTTGGACCCACCGCCCTATCACCGATATCTGGAACATAGGTCCCGGCATTGCCCGCAGGCTCGCGCAGCACGGCGTTCACGACCTCAAAGGCATCGCGGAACTCGACCGCCAGATCCTCTACAAAGAGTTCGGCGCCAATGCCGAATATCTCGTCGACCATGCCTGGGGACAGGAGCCATGCACTATAGCGGACATCAAAAGCTACGTGCCCAAAGAGCACTCCACCGTGAACGGGCAGGTGCTTCCTTGCGATTATTCGGCAGACGACGCCCGCCTCGTCATGCACGAGATGATCGACGCAAGCGTGCTCGACCTTGTAAGGCGCGGCCTGCAGACCGATCGCCTTTC
>USEQ01000268.1 GCA_900553655.1 uncultured Slackia sp.
GCCCTCCAACAAGAAAAGCGGCAGGCCTTCGCGATACGAAGTGAGCGTGCCGATCGCATAGCGGGGAAAGACGTCGCGCACATCCTTATACACGCCGCACAGATTCACGCGGTCGGCCAGACCCGCCGCTTCAAGTTCGGCGGCGAAATCGAAACCATCCGCGCCAAGGACGGCAGAACCGTATACATCCCACGTCCAATCGGGATGGTCGGGCAGCACGCGCTTCGCGATTTCAAGCAGATTGTCCACGCCCTTTTCGCGATCGAGGCGGCCAGCCCACAGCAGACGCTTCGCCGACGTGTCGCACATCTGCGCGGAATCAAGCAGATCGCGCGAAATCCAATTGGGAATAACCGTCACGCGACGTGCGGGAATGTGAAAACGCGAACGATAATCGGCGGCGTTTTGCTCGGTAAGAGACACCGTCACGTCGCACAGGCGCGCGCACAGGTATCGCATGATCGTGGTGGATTTGCTGTCGAGCTGATTCACAATGGCACCGTGGTCGCAAAAAACCAGCTTGACGCCCGCCTTGCGGCACGGACGAATTGCCACCACCGTCTCTTCGCCGCCGATGCCGAACATCACATCCACAGGATGCTCGCGCAACGCCGCGCCCATGCTCTCTTTCACTTCGCCCATACGTCCACGCAGACGCTCTTCTTTTGCGTCAAGCGCCACCGTGGCAACGCGCTCATCGCACGGAAACGCCAGGCGTTCATGGCCGGTGAGCTCGAAAAACGTTACGTCGTAATCGTCCGCCATCCTGTTGGCCATGGAAACGGCAACGCGAACGGCGCCGCCCATATCCTGCAGCGAGGAAACGAAAATTCCCACCCTGGTGCGTTTGGTATCCATCATCATCTCCGAACATTCCTTGAATCGTGCGCGCGAAACAACGAAGGCGGCATCGCCGAAAGCCGCCTTCGTCTCATGCGGATCAATTGTACTTGATGCTTCTGTTCTGAAGCTTGGCCAGCATGCGGTACAACCCTTTGTTCAGGCACAATGCGCGCAATGCAAGCTTGCGCTTAGAGCTCACATGAGGATGCGCGTACACCCCGGCGCGATGGTCTTTCAACCAGGCAATGACGGCGTTCATGCGCGCTTCGTCATCCGCCGAACGATTACTTAGCATAAGGCCGTCCAGCACGTCGAAGTGGGCCCAGTAGCAACGAAACATCACGTCATCGATCAAATTGGGGTACAGCTGCTCGACAAGCCGGCGGTTGCGCTCCCACGCGTCCACGTTATCGCTTAGGCCGCGCGTGGAGGGAGACGAGGTGATGGTCTCTTCGTTGTGGCAGTAGAAATAACGCGGCGTCGTATCCACGGCAACGCGCTCGACGCGCGAAAAAAGGTCCACCACGATGAAGGCGTCTTCGTGAGTCTTGCCCACCGGAGAGGTCACTTCGCGCATCAGCCATGCGGGATACAGACGCGGCGGAACACCCACCATGAGCGTCTTGTTCAAGAAGATGTCAGAAAGCACCTCTTCGGAGGTCATGATGGACGTTTGCACGACGGGCGGCTCTTCGGTGTGATCGGAATACACGTCGGCCACGCCGCAGATCGCAATGCCCACATCGGGGTCTTTTACCAGGTCATACAAGCGCTCATACATATCGGGCGCAATGTAGTCATCGCTGTCGATAAAGCCGATCCACGCACCCGTGGACGCTTCGACGCCGGCATTGCGCGCATCGCTCAAACCGCCGTTTTTCTTGTGGACCACTTTGATGCGGGAATCGCGCTGCGCCCAGGCATCGCACATCGCGCCGCACGAATCGGGCGATCCGTCATCCACCAAAATGATTTCAAGGTTCTCATACGTCTGACCGACGATGGATTCCACGCATCTATCAAGATATTTCTCCACCTTGTATACGGGAACAATGACCGAAATGAGGTCTTCAGAAACACCGTTCATGGATACCGTCCTATACATACGAAAAACGCTCGGCTCAGAGCGTCCTTCTTTGACACTTACTTAAGATACTGCTCGTAAGGCTCCGTCAGCGACACGATAACCTCATCCGAGCCGCCGCCACTATGGCAGACGCGCTTTTCCTCGGGAGGAAGCTCCATCCAATCTTCGCCGTAGTAAATAGCAAGAAGGCTTTCATATCCTGCAGGAACGGGAAGCCATTCGCCCTCGAATTCGAC
>USEQ01000269.1 GCA_900553655.1 uncultured Slackia sp.
GCATGGCGGATGGTGTCTTCGTCATGCTCCACCACGATGACCGTGTTGCCCAGGTCGCGCAAGTGTTCAAGCGTCGCGATCAACCGTTCGTTGTCTCTTTGGTGCAGGCCGATAGAGGGCTCGTCGAGAATGTAGAGAACGCCCATGAGACCCGCTCCGATCTGGGTGGCAAGACGGATTCTTTGCGCCTCGCCGCCGGAAAGCGATGCGGTTCCGCGTTCAAGCGTGAGATAGTCCAAGCCAACGTCCACCAGGAACTTCAAGCGGGCGCGAATCTCTTTCACGATGGCCGATCCTATAGCAGCGTCGCGTTCGGAAAGAGCCAAGCCATCGAAGAAAGCCAGGGAATCCGCGGCGGAAAGCTCGCAGACCTCGTGAATGTTCCTGCCGCCCACCGTAACCGCCAGAATCTCGGGACGAAGACGCTTACCGCCGCAGGTCGCGCAAGGGATGGTGGCGAAATATTTCTCGTATTTCTCGCGCTGGGAATCGGACTGCGCGTCCTTGTAGCGACCCATGACGGCCTCGCAGGCACCCTCCCAGTCGATGAGCCAGTAGGTTTCTCTTCCGTCGACGGTGACGTAATCGACCCGCACCTTTTCGCCCTTGATGCCGTGCAGGAGCGCATCGCGCACCTTCTTCGGCAAGTCTTCCCACGGCGTTGCAGGGTCTGCCCCCATATGGGCGCAGACTGCACGAAGAACCTGCGGATAGTAATTGCCCGTGGCAAACGGCGCGATGGCGCCCTCGTTCAGCGAAAGGGACGGGTCGGGAACCAGCAGGCTCGGGTCCACCTCTTCGCGACTGCCCAGGCCTGCGCAATCGGGGCAGGCGCCATACGGGGCGTTGAAGCTGAAGTCGCGCGGTTGAAGCTCGTCCATGGAATGGCCGTGCTCGGGACATGCCAGCGCGAGCGAGAAGAAATGATCTCCCGCGGAGACGCCCGTGAAGCCCGGGGTGCTCTTCTGCGGGTCGTCGGCGGCCTTGGCATCATCGAGAACATGGACGACCACGCGACCTTCACTGAGTTTCGTGGCCACCTCGACCGATTCCGCGATGCGGCTCGTTGCGGAGGATTTCAGCACGACGCGGTCGACAACGACGTCAATCGTATGCTTGAATTTCTTGTCGAGCTTGATCGGCTCGCCCTCGAGCTTGCGGACTTCGCCGTCGATGCGGACGCGAGAGAAGCCTTCTTTCTGGAGGTCCGAGAGAATCTTCGCATGCTCTCCCTTGCGCCCCACCACGACCGGGGCCAAAATCATGGCGCGCTTGCCCTCGCCCAGCCCCAGGATTTCATCGGTGACCTGGTCGGTCGTGCGCTTCTTGATTTCTCTGCCGCATTCGGGGCAATGAGGCACGCCAACACGCGCGTACAGCAGGCGCAGATAGTCATAGATTTCCGTGACCGTGCCCACCGTGGAACGCGGATTCTTCGACGTGGTTTTCTGATCAATCGCGACTGCGGGAGAAAGACCGTCGATACTGTCGAGGTCGGGCTTGTTCATCTGCCCGAGGAAATGGCGCGCATAGGCCGAAAGGCTTTCGACGTAGCGACGCTGGCCTTCGGCATAGATGGTATCGAAGGCCAAGCTCGACTTTCCGCTTCCCGACAGTCCGGTGATCACGACCAGCTTGTCGCGCGGGATGGCCGCGTCGACGTTCTTCAGATTGTGCTCGCGAGCGCCGCGTATGACGATAGAATCGCTTGCCACATCAAGCCCCTTTTTTTCTGAGTATGCGGAATTACAGCGCTACGATTGTAGCGCATGGCGGAACGAAGCCGAACAAAAGTACGTGATTTCCTCGGTTCGTCCAAAACGGATGCATATGGCACGACGCATCCTGCAACCGAAGCCCTTCGGGTCGCAGCACGATCGCGCTGCGACCAACGAGCTTCGGCGCGACGCGTCGGACGCCGCTACATCCCCGGCCTCACCAGACCGCTCTCATAGGCCGCCACGACCAGCTGGGCGCGGTCGTGCGCATCGAGCTTGCCCATGATGCGACCCACGTGCGTGCGGACAGTAGCCGGCGAGATGACGAAATCGGACGCGATTTCTTCGTTGCTCATGCCGCGGCCTACCATGGAGAGGATCTCGCGCTCGCGCTCGGTCAAACCGTCGATGATGGAGCCGTCAAAGCGAGATTTCCGGCG
>USEQ01000270.1 GCA_900553655.1 uncultured Slackia sp.
GATTCTGGAGAGGATGGGGGCGTTCGTCAAAGTTTCGCTTGCGAAACGCCGATGGCGAGTAGAATGGGCGTCATTCGTTAATCTCCATCGAGCAGGAAAGGAAGGGCCCGACGTGTTGTCAGACATTGAAATTGCCCAGTCCGTAACCCCCGAGCATATTTCCGCCATTGCGGACTGTGCCGGCGTCCCCGAAAAGTATCTTGAGATGTACGGCTCATATAAGGCCAAGGTAGATTACAACTTGCTGCTCGATGAAAAGCACGAGCCTGGCAAGCTTATCCTTGTGACCGCCATCAATCCCACGCCTGCAGGCGAAGGCAAAACCACTACGACGGTCGGCCTGGCCGACGGCATGCGCAAAATTGGCAAGAACGTGGTCGTCGCCCTGCGCGAGCCTTCTCTTGGTCCCGTGTTCGGCATCAAGGGCGGCGCTGCCGGCGGCGGCTGGGCCCAGGTCGTTCCCATGGAGGATATCAACCTTCACTTCACGGGAGACTTCCACGCTATCGGTGCCGCCAACAATCTGCTTGCCGCTATGATCGACAATCACATCCACCAGGGTAACGAGCTTGGGTTCGACGTGCGCAAGATTACCTGGAAGCGCGCCGTCGACATGAACGACCGTCAGCTGCGCAATATCGTCTGCGGCATGGGCGGAAAAGCCCACGGCGTGCCGCGTGAGGATGGCTTCGACATCACGGTTGCCTCCGAAATCATGGCCATCTTCTGCCTGGCCACCAGCATCACCGACCTCAAGGAGCGCCTCGCACGCATCGTGGTCGGCTATACGCGCGATGATCAGCCTATCACTGCTGGTCAGCTGAACGCCGAAGGCGCTATGACCGCATTGCTCAAAGACGCTTTGAAGCCCAATCTCGTGCAGACGCTCGAAGGAACCCCCGCATTCGTGCATGGCGGCCCCTTCGCAAACATCGCTCACGGCTGTAACTCCATCATGGCGACTCGCATGGCTATGGCTTTGGGCGATTACTGCATCACTGAGGCCGGCTTCGGCGCGGACCTTGGCGCCGAGAAGTTCCTCGACATCAAATGCCGCCTTGCGGATTTGAAGCCCGATGCCGTCGTCGTCGTTGCTACCGTTCGTGCGCTTAAGAATCATGGCGGCGTTGCCAAGGCCGACCTCAACGAGGAGAATCTCGAAGCCCTCGAAGCCGGTCTTCCCAACTTGCTGCAGCATGTGGAAAACATCACGAAGGTCTACAAGCTTCCCTGCGTCGTTGCCATCAACGCGTTCCCGACCGATACTAAGGCAGAGCTCGACCTGGTCGAGGCCAAGTGCAAAGAGCTCGGCGTCAACGTGGCCCTGTCCGAGGTGTGGGCGAAAGGTGGCGAAGGCGGCATGGCTTTGGCGGAAGAGGTCGTGCGTCTGTGCGAAGAGCCGAACGATTTCAGCTTCGCTTACGAGGACGACTTGTCGATCGTCGAGAAGATCGAGGCCATCGCTCAGCGTGTCTACCATGCCGACGGCGTTGATTTTACGCCTGCCGCAAAAAAAGAGATTGCGCAGCTCGAGGCCCTCGGCTTCGCTCATATGCCTGTCTGCATGGCGAAGACCCAGTACAGCTTCTCCGATGACCAGACAAAGCTCGGCGCTCCGCGCGGTTTCCGCATCACGGTGCGCAAGGCGAAGGTTTCGGCCGGTGCTGGCTTCATCGTCGCTTTGACGGGCGATATCATGACCATGCCCGGTCTTCCCAAGCGTCCCGCCGCCGAGAGGATCGATGTGGACGAAACGGGCAAGATTTCCGGCCTGTTCTAAGAGGAATCGTCCGTTTGGGCGAATAACGTGTAAAGTGTGGTGCGCCGGCTGAAGAGCCGGCGCACTGTTTTATTCTTGCCGACGGTCGGCGGTGTTGCCGGCCATTGATAGCTGAGTATTTTGATTTTTCGCAGAGGAGTCTCGGTGATAGATACGAAATTCACGGACGATCTTGCAAGCAAGACGCCTGTTCCGGGCGGCGGTGGGGCATCGGCTTATGCCGGCGCGCTTGCAGCGGCGCTTGGTTCCATGGTCGCCAACCTCACGATCGGCAAACCCAAATTCGCCGACCGCGAGCAGGCCCTTCAAGAAACCCTTGCTGGGCTCAACGCTTATCGCGGTGAGCTGATCTCTTTGATCGACGG
>USEQ01000271.1 GCA_900553655.1 uncultured Slackia sp.
CGTGTGGTTCGTGCGCACGGCGGCCGAAGCGTCTGATTTGGCGCGTGCCGCAGGGAAGGGCTTCGAAGCGAAGGCGAAAGGCCTGCCTCGCTTTGCGAGCTTCGACGATATCGCGCTGTCGCGCGTGGTGGAAAACGCCCTGTCGAACGCGCTGCGTTATGCGGGCTCCAAGGTGAGCCTCGCGTGCGAATGGGAAGAAGGGGTTCTTACGGTGCGTGTTTCCGACGACGGCCCCGGCTTTGCCGACGACGCGCTTGCCCACGGCTGCGAGCCCTTCTGGCGCGAGGCTTCCGAGAAGCGTCGCGAAGATTCCGTCCATTTCGGCCTGGGCCTCAACATCTGTGCAGAGCTGTGCGAGAAGCACGGCGGCGGCGTGAGGCTGTCGAACGCGGAATCGGGAGGTGCTGTGGTAGAGGCGTTTGTGGGAGCGCCGCTAGCGGACGAATAGCGTTGTGCCTGCTATGACGGTTCGTCAGCGTGCCGTTGCTTTTCGTTGACGTTGAGTTGATATTCGCTTTCTAGACTTTTCGGTATCAGGAAAACCCGGCCCTTGCGGCGGAACTGAAAGGTCTCGGCAATGAAGCGCACGATCGAAAAGAGGCATGTCATTCTTGGAGCGGCAGCATGCGCAGCCTTGCTGGCCGTGGCGGTCCCCCTTGTTCTCTACGGCCCCGACCTCTTCGCGTTTTTCGCCGATGGTGAGCGTCTTCGTGCATGGGTGGACGCTCAGGGGGCCTTCGCTCCTCTTGCCATGGTGGCCCTGATCGTGGTGCAGATCGTGGTGCAGATCGTGGCGGCGGTGCTTCCGGGCGAGCCGCTCGAGCTGGGAGCGGGCTATATCTTCGGATTCTGGGAGGGCACGGCGCTGTGCATGGCGGCTGGCTTGGTGGGCACGTTCATCGTGGTGACGCTGGTGCGCACGTTGGGCATGAAGGCGGTAGAGCTGTTCTTCTCGCGCGAGAAGATAGAATCCATGAAATGGCTGCAGGATTCTGCCCGTTTCGAACTGCTTATGTTCGTGTGCTTCCTTATTCCGGGAACTCCGAAAGATGTGATGACCTATGTGGCGGGTCTGACGAGGTGTCCTGTATGGCGCATCGCCCTGATTACCACGGTGGGACGCATTCCCTCCATCGTCTCTTCGACGATGGCCGCGGGTTTTGCCGCTTCGGGCGATTGGGCGGCGAGCGCCGTGGTGGTTGTTTTGACGGCGGGGTTTGCAGCGGTTGGCGTGGGCCTGTATGCCGCGATCGCGCGCCGAGAGCGCAAGAGGGAGCAAGCGGCGCGCATGGGCGTTGTGGCGGGTGCTTCGGCGCAGGAAGCGTCGAAGCCCGAAGAGCGTCTGGCTGCTTAGGAGCAGAAAGGGCTGCCGCACTGTTTGGGTGCGGCAGCCCTTCTCCTTGGACGATTGCCGTTGAATGCGTCTTTTCCGCAGGTGTTCGCTATGGGCGATCCATGATGCCCGCAGCGCGCTCCATGGCGTAGCGGATGATGGTGGAGCGGTTTACGGTTCCCACGATGGCTCCGTTGCGCACGACGGGGACCTTCTTCAGCTTGTGCTGGGCAAGAAGCGTGCAGGCGTCTTGCAGCGTGGCGTCATAGGGAAGAAAGACCAGCTTGTCGGTCGCCACGGTCTTGACGGGCAGGGATAAAAGCTCGCGCAGGCGGTCGTCGAAGGTGCTTCCGTCGGCAAGCGCTATGAGCGAGTACGTGTTCATGAAAAGAGGATGCTTGTCAGCGAGGTAGCGAATGATGTCTCCGTCCGAAAGATATCCCACGCCGCGCCCGTGCTCGTCTACGACGGGCATGCCGCTGACGTTTCGTTCGGCAAACTGCTCCATGGCGAAGGCGACCGAGGCGCTTGCGGGAAGCGTATAGGGGGTTGTCTCGACGATGCCAGCGAGTTCTTCGGAGACCATGCCGGCGGTAGGCTCGGGTGCGACGCTGCTGCGGCGCGAGCGGCCGGCGTTCTCTTTCGCCGCGCGCATGGCGGCATGCTTCGAATGCATTTCCGTCTGCGAGCGTTTCTTGGCGGCGCGGGCGTAGGTGAACGCGACGGCGAATCCGAGGAAGGCCACAAGGGTTGCGACCATCATGGCGTTTGAGAAGCCCTGCGCGGTTGCAATC
>USEQ01000272.1 GCA_900553655.1 uncultured Slackia sp.
GCGCAAGGAGGGGCCTTCGGGCCCCTCCTTCGTTTCCACGGGGCCGGAAGGCCCCTTTTCCTTTTTCACGCGGGCCGGCGCTTCGCGGAGCGTCCCGGCGTTCCGATGCGACCTTTCTGTCTGCTGAATCGTTCGGTCGCTCCCCTATCTCATTTCTTTTAAGCAATTGGATTTTAGACTGTAGTGCAGTGTACATTCGATCGTACATTCGATCGTACATTCGATGGACGCCGTTTGAGTTCTCGTATGTTTGATTGGGCGCGCCGCCCTGATACCGACCTCTTCTCTTTCCGTGGACGCTGGAAGAGACAAGGTATTGTTACTATGTGATTGTTGCGGTACGGCATCAGAGCGGAAAATGGCACCGATGGGATGCGTTTGGCGACGGGAGCAGGATACGCTTGAAAATCAGAGAGTTGCGCATCCTGCTGTTTGTCGAAGAAGATGGCACAGGCGTGGCGGTTCTTGTGCGCCACTTGCCTGGGTTTGCTTACTTCTGTACGCCAGCATCATGGCGTTCGAGGTATTTCGACATTGAGTAATGTGCGATATCGGAGAGGTTTATAACGCCTACAAGCATTCCGTTTTCAGTGATGGGAGCTTTCTTGAGGTGGTTTTCGCCAAGAATACGGCATACTTCGCGGATATCGGTGTGTATGTCGACAGAGATTACGCCTCTGTGAGCTATCTCGAACACGCTCTGGCTCATGATTTTGTCGGTTTTGGCATCGAAATCGTCGCTGCTCAGGTTTGTCAGCTCGATAAGTGCTACGGGATCTGTATACGTCGTGCGTCGTTTTGAGAGGCATCGCGCTATATCTCCGTCCGAGACAAAGCCCACGGCCTCGCCCTTTGCGTTGACGATAGGGGCGGCGCTTATGCGCTTTTCCACAAGCAGCTGCACGGCGTCGAAGACGGATGCCGTTTCAGGCAGCGTGAAGACATCGCGCTTCATAAGAGATTCAAGAAGCGTGCGTCGTTCGTTGCGGGGGTCTGTCGCGGCGGTATCTCCTGGCTTGTCTTTGACCCATCCTATGGTCATGATAAGCCCCGCAAGACAAAGAATGCCGCTCGCGAAAAATGCTGCATTCACGCCGAAGATGCCCGCGTGCAGTGCATCCGTGCTGCTTGACGCCATCCCTGTCGCTGCGGTTGAGATCGAGACAAGAGCGGCCGTGCCAAGAGATCCGGCAACCTGGCGAAGCGTGTTATTGACCGAAGTTCCATGATTGATGATGTCGTTATCGAGCGCATTCATGGCCCACGTGGTGATAGGCATGTTGACAAGCGACATAGAGAGCATGCGAGCCGTATAGACGATGGCAAGGAAGGCGAGGCCTGTTGAGTCGCCGAGGAATGCGAACATAAACGTAGTGGCGGTAAGCAGCGTCATGCCGACGAGGCTTAGCGTGCGAGGGCCGTGCGCATCGAAGAGGCGGCCGGCAATGGGCCCCATGATTCCCATAAGAATGGCGCCAGGCATAAGCAGCAAACCAGAAATGGTTGCCGAATGTCCCAAATACGTTTGCAGATAGATGGGCATGAGGATGCCTGCGGCAAGAAGAGAGCCCTGAACGAGCATGCCGATGATTGTTCCTATGAGGAACTTCCTGTTCTCGAGAACGCGCACTTGAAGCATGGGGGAATCCATGCGCAGCTGTCGTCTGAAGAAGAAGACGAGAACGACAACGCCTACGAGCGCAACGGCGATGTCGATTGGATTGAGTCCGAACGAGCCGATGCTCGACAGGCCGTAAAGAAGGGACCCGAATCCTACGGTTGATTGGAAAAGCGAGATTTTATCGAGCGTCGCGTTCTTACTCTCCGTGCTTACTCGTTCGAGGGTGAAGATGCTTGCGAGAATCACCAAAAGGGAAAGTGTGACGATAATCCAGAACAAGACATGCCAGTTGTACGCATCGATGATGAAGCCGGCAGCGCTCGGCCCGAATGCCGGGGCGAAGGCGATGACAATGCCGAACAGGCCGCTTGCAAAGCCTCGTTTCTCGGGTGGGAACGTTAGCATGATGACCGTCATGACCATGGGCATAAGAATGCCCGCACCTGCCGCCTGAAGGAGGCGTCCTGTGAGAAGGATGACGAAATT
>USEQ01000273.1 GCA_900553655.1 uncultured Slackia sp.
GGGTTTGCCGTGCCCGCGGCATTGCCTGGCCTGCCGGTTTTCGGGCGTGCGTTCGCTTCGTCCATTAAAGCACGAAGCGCCCTTTGTGGAGCATTCGACGCATCGATGTCAGGCAAACGTCAGGTTGGGGAAAGGTTGGTGCAAGGGGGCGCTTCTACGATGGAAGCGTCATGAAATGCGGGCGTTTCGCTTAGCCGCCGTTTCGGCAGCCTCAGGCCGAGCGCGTCTTTGCCCGCCGCAACGATAGGAGGAAGCCATGGCAGGTCATGTGCTTGAAGTGCAAAACGTCACGAAACGCTACGGCAGCGCGAAACGCGGAGACGAGCTGGCGACGCTCGCCCTTGCGGACGTGATTTTTTTCGTGGACGAAGGCGAGTTCGTGGGGATCATGGGCCCGTCGGGTTCGGGCAAATCCACGCTTTTGAACTGCATATCCACGATCGACGTGGTCACGAGCGGTTCCATCCGCGTGGCGGGGCGCGACATAACGACGCTCTCATCCAAGGAGCTTTCGCGCTTTCGCCGCGACGAGCTGGGGTTCGTTTTCCAGGATTCGAACTTGCTCGACACGTTGACGGTGCGAGAGAACATCGCCCTCGCGCTTACCATCCAAAAGGCCCCTTCGAGAGAGATTCCCGCGCGCGTGGAAGACATGGCGTCGCGTCTTTCCATCGCCGAGGTGCTCGACAAGTACCCGTACCAGATCTCGGGAGGGCAGAAGCAGCGCGCCGCCGCGGCCCGTGCGGTCATCACGCGCCCGAGTCTCGTCTTGGCGGACGAGCCCACCGGCGCTCTCGATTCGAAATCATCCGGGCAGCTGCTTGAGACCTTCGAGCTTCTCAATCGCCTGGGATCGACGATCGTCATGGTGACCCATGATGCGTTTACTGCAAGCTGGTGCAGCCGTATCGTCTTCATCAAGGACGGAAAGCTTTGGGGCCAGCTGCGTCGCGGGCAGAGCACGCGGGAGCAGTTCTTCACGAAGATCGTCGCCGCCACCACCCAGCTTGGATCGGAGGCGGATTATGCTTGCTAAGCTCGCCTTCGCCAATGTGCGAAAATCGGCGAAGGATTTCGCCGTGTACTTCTTCACGCTTGTGCTGGGCATCGCCGTGTTCTATGCGTTCAATTCCATCGCCGGCTCGGATGCGGTCACGCGCATCTCCGAGGATACGCGGCAGATGGTGGAGCTTTTGGGCATGGTCATATCCGGCGTGTCGCTGTTCATCGCGGCCATACTGGCGTTTCTCGTGATTTACGCCAACCGCTTTCTCATCAAGAGGCGCAACAAGGAATTCGCCCTCTACCTGACGCTCGGCATGCGCAAAGGGGACCTGTTCAAGGTTTCCGCTCTGGAGACGTGCATCGTGGGGACGCTCTCGCTTGTCGTGGGACTTGCCTTGGGCATCGGGATATCCCAGGTCCTTTCCAACGTGGCGGCCTCGATGTTCGACACCGCGGTGGAAGGCGTGTCGTTTTCCATCTCCGCGGAAACGCTCGTCTACACCGTCGCCGTCTTCGCGGTCATTTTCTTCGTCACGGTCGCGCTCAACACGGGCTATCTGTTCAAGGCGAAGCTCATCGATTTGTTGCATGGCGATCGGAAGAACGAGGTGCTGACCTTGCGCAGCCTGCCGCTTTCCTTCGTGCTCTTCGTCGTATCGTGCGCAATCATCGGCATTTCCTACAAGCTTCTGATGGACAACGGCCTTATGAGCGTCAACGGGCAGTTCATCGGCGCGACGGTTCTGGTGTGCGTGGGGACCGTGCTGTTCTTCTATTCGCTTTCCGGGTTTCTGCTCCGTCTCTTCCAGACGATAAGACCGCTGTATCTGCGCGGGTTGAACATGTTCTTCCTGCGCCAGCTTTCTGCGCGCGTGAATTCCGCGTTCGTGTCCATGAGCGTGATCTCGCTGACGCTTTTTCTTGCCATCACCAGCGTATGCGGCGGCATAGGCATCTGCAACGCGATGGCGTCGGGGGTCGAAAGCGGGACGAAATACGACGCAAGCGTCATCACCGGCTATATGACGCCCGACCCCGAAAGCGGCGAGATGGTCTCGATCGTCCCCGAGGGCTTCGATGCGTTCGTTGAA
>USEQ01000274.1 GCA_900553655.1 uncultured Slackia sp.
GATGTGCAACTGTTCTTCTGGGGTTATCGGACTCATCTCCTTTTATCGTACGGAATGCCTAAGCGTCCAAACAACGGTGCAAAGGCGAAATGCAATGCGCCTTTTTCGGATAGACGCCATGGTAGCACAGCGCAAAAGCAAGCTACTGCACACCGCGGAAGAGATGCCCCGTCGTGCAGCCTTCCGCCTTGGATACGCTGTGGTCGCCTTTGTAAGCGATGTCGCGAGCCCTGACGACGCGGGAAACGGCATTGGTGGTCTGCTCCACATTCATGAGCGTCGTGTCCACCATGAAAGACGATATGCCGACCGCGATAAGCTTGCAGGCCAGATGAGCGGCATCGAGCTGAACCGCGTTATACAAGTGGCTTCGCCCGCACGAGTCGGTGACCACCTGGAACTGGTAGCCCTTCCTGTCTTCGAGGAAGTGCGGGCTTTTGCGGCGGGCGCATTCGCTGCATTTCTGGTTGCAGGGGCCCTGGCTCATAAGCAGGCAATGTTCGGTGGTCATAAGCTCCTGATAGCCCGAGACCGTCAGGCCCAAGGCAACAGGCGCATCCTCGCCGATCGCCTCGATCTGGTCGAGAGTCAGCTCCGGAGAAAGCCATACGCGTTTCGCCCCGAGATCGGCGGCGAACTGGAGCGAAAGCACATTGGTGAGAGGCACATGGGAGCCGATTTCGAACTCCATGCCGGACTCGCTGGCGCGCAAGGCCTGTCCGAGATTTTCGACCAGAAGGGGCTTGCCGGGCTTTGCGTACTCCCAAACGTCGAAAGGCTCCTCGGCGTTCATGGGCGCTTTGTCGATAACGGGCAGAGCCATCACGCATTTACTCGGATAGCCGGCCTGGGACGCAGTGGCCGTAAGCTGGCCGGCAACGCACGCTTCGCCGCGACGGTAGTTCAGAACGGGAACGTAGATGACGTCCGCTCCAGCACGCTTCGCGGCCCGGGCGCATGCGGGATTCGTCGCCAGCGCCACGACCTCGCAGCGTTGGTTTTTTGAGGGAAGGGCGTGCACGGGCTCGGGAGATTTCGTCAACGGACGTTCGCGACGCCCGGAAAGCATCGCATCTTCAAGACGTTTCAAGGCCTGGGTGCGCGCCTTATGCAGCGCCGAGAACCCGATACCGACGCCCTCATCGACCGACACTTCGAGGGACTCGAAATAAAAGGGGGTGTTTCCGAGGCGGTCGATATGCTCGCGCGCTTCTTCCGCGCTCACCGCCTTCGTCCTGGCCTGCTCGATGACCGGCCCTTCGAAGCGAATCGACGCCTGCGCGCAAGATGCCTCGATGACGAGGGGCTCGTCGATACGCAGGAACGCCTTGGCGTTCACGGGAAGACGCGGCTCCATAGCATCGTCGTCGAACGCCATGGAGGCGTCCCTCACGCGAAAGACCCGATCGCCTTTGCTGACGCGCTTTTCGACGCGGAAGCGCCATTCCGACCCTTTTCTTGAAAATTCGGAAAGCGTGCAGGCAAAATGCCCTTTGTTCGTCCAGAATTCGAGCAAATCCCCTTCGTGCAGCTCGATTTCCGACGAAAGTGAGACCGTTCCGTTGCGGACGTCGCTAACGCGCCCCACAAAAACGCCTCTGTTGTTCGGCCTTCCATAGCTCATGATCTCGTTTCCGCGGCGGCCCTTCAGGTAACCTTCGGTAAATCCTCGGCTGAACGCCTCCGTGAGGATTCGGCGTTCGTCCTCGGTGGGACCCACATGCGAGGCGCGCAACTGCTGCGCAAGCTCCACCTCGTCTTCGCAGCAAAGCCCATCCGCCGCATCGGCCAATCGGTCGAGGACGCGACGATACACGCCGACCACGGAAAAGACGTATTCGGGGGATTTCATGCGACCTTCGATTTTGAGGCTGTCGACGCCAGTGGCCCCCAGCTCTATGAGCATATCGATAGAGCAGAGGTCTTTCGGGGAAAGAAGATGGTCACCCTCGGAGGGAAGGGCGTTTTTCACCGATGCGTTGTGAAGCGAATAAGGAAGACGACATGCCTGGGCGCACATTCCTCGATTCGCTGAGCGACCGCCGATAAGCGAGCTCATGAAACATT
>USEQ01000275.1 GCA_900553655.1 uncultured Slackia sp.
TTCCGAGGAGCTCGAAACGTGCGCCGAAGAGGCCTTGGCAGACGTCGACGCGGTGATCGTCCCCGGCGGCTTCGGGGAACGAGGCGTGGAAGGCATGATTGCGGCCGCCTGCTTCGCTCGGAAAAACGCCGTCCCGTTCCTTGGCATCTGCCTCGGCATGCAGGTGGCCGTTATCGAATTCGCACGCAATGTCGCGGGGCTCGTCAACGCGAACTCGGCGGAATTCGACGGCACGTCGCCTTTCAAGGTCATCGACTTCATGTCGGGCCAAAGCGATGCAATCGACAAGGGCGGCACGTTGCGCCTGGGCGCATATCCCTGCATCATCGAGTCGGACACCGCGATGCGGCGCTGTTACGATGCGCAGGAAATCAGCGAGCGGCACCGCCATCGCTACGAGTTCTCCAACGAATGGCGTGCGCATCTGCAGCAGGCAGGCCTTGTCATAAGCGGCACCTCCCCCGATGGAAATCTCGTTGAAGCTGTCGAAGTGCCCGACCATCCGTTCTACGTCGGCGTACAATTCCACCCCGAATTCAAGAGTCGCCCCAATCGCCCGCATCCGCTGTTCGTGGGCCTCGTCCGCGCAGCGCTCGAGCGCTCACAAGGAGGAAACGAATGAGCATCCATGAAGAATGCGGAGTATTCGGCCTGTTTTCGCCTCGGCCGATAGATGCCGCCAACACGGTCTGCTACGGACTGCACGCGCTGCAACACCGAGGCCAGGAAAGCTGCGGCATAGTCTGCAACGACGACGGGGTCTTCGTCTCGCATAAAGACCTGGGTCTTGTAGGGGACGTCTTTTCCGCCGAGGTCCTCAAGGCATTCCCGCCGTGCAGCATCGCCGTCGGCCACGTCCGCTACGCCACCACCGGGGCCGGCAACCGAAGTAACTGCCAACCGCTTGAGGTGAACCATCAGAAAGGCAGCATGGCCATAGCGCACAACGGCAACCTCAGCAACGCCGATGCGCTGCGCGACGAACTCGAGCTGAGCGGCGCGATCTTTCATACAACGAGCGACACGGAGACGATCGCCTACCTCGTCACGCGCGAACGGCTGAGCGCGCCCTCCATCGAAGAAGCGCTCGCACGCACCATGGGTTCCCTCGAAGGCGCGTACTCCCTCATCGTCATGTCGGCCCAGAAGCTCGTCTGTGCCCGAGACCCGCGAGGATTCCATCCGCTCTGCATCGGCCAAACGCCCGACGGCACCTACATCGTCGCCTCCGAAAGCTGCGCCCTTTGCGCCGTCGGCGCGACGTTCTTGCGCGATGTCGAACCGGGCGAAATCGTCATCTTCGGGCCAAACGGCGTGAAAAGCGACCGCAGGCGCTGCCAGACCAAACCGCTGACGATATGCTCGTTCGAGCACATCTACTTCGCCCGTCCCGATTCGGTCATCGACGGCGTTTCCGTGCATTCGGCCCGCGTCGAGTCGGGACGTATCCTGGCAAGGACGCATCCGGTCGAAGCCGACGTCGTCGTTGGCGTCCCCGACTCGGGGCTCGACGCCGCGCTGGGATACAGCGAGGAATCGGGCATCGCCTACCGCATGGGGCTCATCAAGAACAAATACATCGGACGCACCTTCATCGCGCCGTCGCAAGACGAACGCCTCGACAAGGTGCGCATCAAGCTGAGCGCCATCGCCGAGACCGTGCGCGCAAAGCGCGTCGTGCTCGTCGACGACTCGATCGTCCGCGGAACCACGAGCGCGCGCATCGTCGCCCTCTTACGGGAGGCGGGAGCCGCCGAAGTGCATCTGCGTATCTCGGCCCCGGCTTTCCTGCACGCGTGCTATTACGGAACCGACGTCGATTCCGAGGAGAACCTGGTCGCGCGCGGGCGCACCTCAGAAGAAATCGCGCAGATCATAGGGGCCGATTCGCTCGGCTACCTCCCCATAGAATCGCTTGACGCAATCACAGGCGGAAAGGGATGCTGCCGCGCATGCTTCGACGGGAACTACCCCACCTCTATCCCCGCCAACACGAGAAAGAACCGTTTCGAAACCAAACTAGGAGA
>USEQ01000276.1 GCA_900553655.1 uncultured Slackia sp.
CGCAAGACGACGAATTCCACGATGAGGATCGCGGGAAACACCAGAAGGCCGATCGTGGGCTCGTTGAACTGGACGAACCGCCACATCAGGATGAACGTGGCGAACGTAAGCCCGACCGGGCAGATCAGGCAGAACACCGGGAACCCGAACACGGCCGCCGAAAGCAGCGTCGCGCCCAAAACCGCATGGCGGGAATCGAGCGCGGGCTTCGTGCGCTCTTCGCATCCTTCGCGCCATGCGACGACGGATTTCTTCGCAGCCTGGACGCGTTCGTCGCGTTCGGCCGCCTTCGCCTTCTTCGTCGTGAAGAAGCGCTGGAAATGAGGAACGGGGCACACCCAGCCGCAGAAGGCCTTTCCGAACACGATCGCGACAAGGGCTATGCCTGCGAACAGCAGCAACGCACGCGGCAGGAAGGCCCATGCGCCGAACATGGCCTCGAGCGCCCCGAGGGGGCAGATCGCGGCAATCTGCCCGACGCCGATGGCCGAAAGGGTTCCCGTGCCCGTGGAAAACGCCAGCCCTACGCCGACGAGCACGAACACGGCCACGAAGACGACCGTGCGCTTCGTCGACGTTTTCATACGGCCCGTCTTGCCGGGCCGCTGCTGCTCGTCATGTCCGCGATTCGCGCTCACGATGCATCGCCTCCCCATGCTTCGATATTGATTCCGCGCCTCGACGAGCCGGTATACGACCCGTAAGACGACGAGGGGCAGGCATGCTCGCATGCCCCGCACCCGTTGCACGCATCGACGTCAACACGTAGATGGCCAGAGTCGTCGATGGATAGAGCCTCGTAGGCGCACGCGTCGATGCACTCCTTCGAACAACGCCCCGAGCCACTGCGATACAGCAGACATTCCTCGGAATCGACCACGGCCATGCCGATCTTGTCGCAGGCGGGATCAAAGCCGAACCGTATGGCCTCGGTGGGACACACCTCGGCGCATTTGCATGCGCCGTCGCAAAACGTGCAGTATCCCTTCTTGAAATCCATCACGGGGGTTCGCGCATTGACCAGCCCGTCTTCAAGGTGGGCCACATCGATCACGCCTTCGGGGCACACGCTTCGGCAGCGATCGCATTTGATGCATGCGCCCCAAAGACGCGCCTCGTCTTGGGCACCCGGGGGACGCATGGGCACCCGCTGCCCCGCGAGCGCCTTGCCGGCGCCGCCAAGGGCGAACAAAGACGCCACGCTCAAGGCCCCGGCCACGAACATTCGCCTCGAAGGCGCATGGACGTGCCCCTCGGCGCTTTCGGGCTTTTCGCGAACGGCCTCAGGCGACGTTTGCGACTCCGTGGCTTTCACGCTTTCGTCGTTCATGCCGCCCTCCTTGCCTCCACCTCCTCGAGCATTTCGCGCATCACATCGCGATCGAGCTCGAAAAAGCCTTCCGTCATCTCAAGGACTCCGCGGTAGAAGCGGCCCTTGAGGATCTTTTGCGCCAGGTCGGAGAAATCGGCGAACCACGACATGATGTGCGCATCAAGGAAATCGCGCGAGGTCTCGAGGTCTTTGCGCGCCTTCACCCACTCGCCCGCGCGCATATGGCTTTCCGCATGGTCGGAAAGAATCGCCATGAACTCGCACATGAACGAGAGATGGTCGTCCGGATAATCGAGCCCGTCGCGGCGGCGGACGCAGTTCTGCTTGAAAGCAGAGAAGACCTCGCGGTAGCCGTCCTGGTACATCAGGCCCTCGTCGCTGGTGAACACCGACTTATACGGCACTGCATAGCGGCCTTCCCAGCTCGACGTTCCCGCGAAGGCGGCGGTGAAATCGACGGCGAGGTCTTGCCTGGTGCCGGTGTTGCGCTTGCGCAGCACGCGCCCGATGTCCGCAAGCCCCTTGCCGAACGCCTCGTTAACGCTTTCGTAAGCGAAGAAATCAGCCTGAGCCATGTGATCGATTTGCTCTTGGGAAAGAGGCTTGAAATAAAGGGCGGATATCATGCGATAAAACGCCGATCTGCCTTTCAAAGCCGCGCCCATGGCCTCGACGTCCGCATCGG